>NZ_JABMCR010000296.1 GCF_013179555.1 Bacillus haikouensis | reverse complement strand
TCTGACTTTGTAATAATTTCAATTCCGATTCCCTGTTCCGAATTTCCATTTGGTATACGTTTTCGATTAGATGCTTAAGTTGTTCTACCATTTTATTGAATCTCATCCCCAGAACACCGATCTCATCGCCGGAACGGACTGCCACCTTCGCTGAGAAGTCTCCCTTTTCGACCTGCTTTGTTTGTTTTGCCAAGTCCTTAATCCTTTTAATATTAAAATGGTAAAATCCAAACAAAGCGAATATTCCGAATATTGTCAACGCAATCATCATCAAACGGATAGAGTGCTGGATAGGCGTAATCCCTTCAGCTACGGCTGCTTCATTGACCACTCCAACCACGATCAGCCCGGTCCCTTCAACAGGTTCCGTCACTACATTGTATCGATTCTTCTTATTTTTCAAATTTAACGTCAGTGACTGATCGGGGTCCCGGGATATCGCGTTCAAGATTGCTTGATCCGGATAGGTTTTCCCTATCGCTTGATAGTCAGGGTGTATCACGACGATGCCGTTTTGATTCACCACGAATATTTTGTCGGAGTTCCTGGTATCCCGATCGATTAGTTCATATAACTTTTCTGCCCTCAGCCTGATTGTGACCATCCCCAGGGGTTTGGTGACGTTATTGATATCGTTAATCACACGATACAAACTAATGACTTTGCTTTCTCGATCCCAGTAATCCTTGATTGTATAAGTGTCGCTCCAGAAGACCTTCCCCTCAAGCTGTTTGGCCTTGTGTTTCCAGTTGTCTTCACTTGTCTGTCCTAAAGGGGTGCCTATATTCAATTCCGTATGATTGTTTCCTTCCAGTGAAATCGAATCCAGAAAGTTTTTTGACGTTAGATGAAATGTGGCGAATCCATTGATTTGTGCCTCCAGATCGTTTAAATACGTTCGGTTTTCCGGTAATGCAGGTGTACTGAGGTAATTCCGAATGTCTTCGCTGTAAATCATATATGAAGATATATCTTCAATATCCTGCAGCACTGCAGCGATGTTTTGATCAATCTTTTCCAGGTGACCCCTTGTGTTATCAATGGCCTGCAGCTGCACAGCGTGGTTTGCCTGAGAATAAATATAAAGACTGAAGGCAAGCATCGGTAAAATAATCAGGACTATGAAAATGAAAAGGAATTTCCACTGAAGCTTCCAGCGCGTAAAGGATACTAACTTTGGCATAAGCATACACGACCTCTTAAAATGTGATTATGATAAGCTTATCCCTTTACTGCACCGGCTGTCATCCCTTTTACCAAATGTTCTTCGAGAAGCATATAGATCACAATGGTCGGGATAATCGCCATTGTCAGTCCGGCCATTTGTGCCCCGTAATTCGTTGTATACTGACCGGCAAAATTCGCCAGTCCAAGCGGCAAAGTCTTTAAAGCCTCGTCATTAATCAGCACCAGTGCATAAGAAAACTCGTTCCAGTTGTTAATAAAATTCAAGATTACCACAGTAGCCAGTGCCGGCTTCGTCATCGGCAGGATAATCGACCAGAATATGCGGAACACGCCGCATCCATCCATAACCGCAGACTCTTCAATATCTTTCGGAAATGCCTTCATGAAGCTCACCAGGATAAATATCGTAATCGGCAGGTTGAATGCAATATACGGTAAAATCAGTCCGATATGCGTATTCAATAATCCGAGATTTTTCATAAGTAAAAACATGGGGACAAGAGTGGCATGAATCGGGATCAGCATGCCGAATACAAAGAATGCGTACGTCATCTTCCCCCACTTAAACGTAAATCGCGCTAAGAAGTAAGAAGCCAATGCCCCCGCAAAAACAGTCACTGCAACCGCCGCGACAGAAACGATAATACTGTTTAAAAAGTACGTATCAAGCCTGGCCGTTTCCCAGGCTGTTTTATAATTCTCAAATAAGAATTGAGCCGGGAATGCAAAGGGATGTTTCGCAAATTCAATATTGGTTTTAAACGAGTTGATCACCATCCATAGAATGGGATAGACATTGATTAAAGCATAAATAATCAACAAAAAATAAATAATCGATCTCTTTGCATACCTTTTTGTATTCAATTGACTTTGCTGCGGCTGAACACTTGGCTGTTTATTAAATACTGTCTGTGCCAACTGGAGTTCCTCCCTTCCGTCTATGATTCCCTGCGTTTTAATATCAAAGTAGATAAATAGACTAATAGCAGACTAAAAAAGAAGATAAATAATGATAGAGCACTGCCGTACCCATACCGGGTTGAAGAGAATGTCTGATCAAACATATACATCGCCAGTACCTCCGTTGAATGTCCCGGTCCGCCGGCGGTCATCACATAAATCAGGTCGAAGGTACGAAGACTTCCGCTTATACAGAGAATGACGGCCACAATGATGCTGTCTCTCATCATCGGCAGTGTTATATGCAAGGTTCGTTTAAGTTCTGAAGCCCCGTCCATTTCAGCAGCCTCATAAATCTCCTGCGGAATATTCTGCAGCGCAGCAAGGAATATAATCAAGTAAAGACCAATGAACTGCCAGATGATCGTGATACAGACCGAAATCATGGCAAGTTTCGGATCACCCAGCCAGTTCTGTGCCCATTCTCCCAATCCGACCATCTCGAGAAGTCCATTAAACAATCCGCGTCTTGAATTGAACATCATTCCCCATACAAGTGAAATGATAACCGTTGATATGACGACCGGCATGAAGCCTAATGTCCTGAATATTTTTCCGCCTTTCAGCTTCCGATTAAGCAATAGGGCAATGAATAAGGCAATGGGTATCTGTCCAAATACAGACGCAGCAACCACAAATAAATTATTCTTTAGCGCGGTCCAAAAGATCGGATCATTCAGCGCTTCCTTGAAATTGCCTAAACCAATGAATTTCATCTCCGTGAATCCGTCCCATTCCATTACGGAATAATAAAAGGAGATGATGATCGGGATGATGGCAAATATGATATAAACTGCTAATGCCGGAGCAAGGCCCACGATGATCGGCCACTTTCTGCGAACTAAGAGATGCATAGTTTCCCTCCTTAAAAAGGGAGGAAATCAAGAGCATGTCCTGATTTCCGTCCGAGTGTTATTGCTGTTTTTCAACCGCTGCCTGAAGCTTTTCCGCTAATTCTTCCGGCGTCATCGTCCCCAGCGTGACTTCCTGTAAGCCTGAATTGATCATATCCGTTACATCTGTTGGTAAATTCGCATCGTATACAGGTACGATTTTATTATTCGTTAATTGTGATACCTCTTTCAGAAGAGGACTGATCCCTTCCGGCGCCTCGATATCGGCAGCCACTAATATATCTGCTTTCATAAGATCCTTATAGTACTCTTCATCATAGAAGAATTTTAAGAATTCCTGCGCAGCTTCAAGTTTCTTCCCTTCTAACTCACTGTTAAGGGCAATTCCAGTGCCTGTAACAGCAGATACTGCCTCGGGATCACCCTTTCCTCCCTTCACTTCCGGGAACAGGGCCATACCTATATTCTTATCCGGTGCCGCTTCCAACGTCGGCCCCAGCGACCAGGCACCGTCGATCATCATGGCAGCATCTCCCAATACAAACAGATCCCGATGCTGAATATTGTCGATGGAGTTGAAGTCTTCATTAAACGCACCCATGTCTGCCATTTCTTTAATAACATTTACCGCCTCTACAAAGGAATCATCTGTAAATTTCTTCTCCCCGCTGTCCAGGACACCCTGCAGGAACTCGTCTCCAGTCAACCGGTCTCCAATCGTACTAATATAAGAAGATTGAAGCACCCACTGCGCTTTATTCCCAAGAGCAATCGGAATCGTATCACTCTCTTTCAATTTTTTGATCAACTTTTTGAATTCTTCATATGTTTGTGGAAATTCTTCGTAACCGGCTTCTTTGAGCATATCCTTGTCATAATAAACAAGACTTGTCGGTGTGACGTTTGCCGGTAGCGCATATTGCTTGCCGTCCACACGATAATCACCCAGCTGCCCCTCTGGAATCAAACCATCCCAGTGGCTTAATATATCATCAATCGGCTGTACCAGTTCCCCTTTGACAAGAGGCATCAGCTCAGCACCGGGAAATGCCTGGACTAAATCAGGAAGCTGCTTGCCTGCAGCCTGTGTTTTCACCTTCACCTTAAACTGATCATGCGGAATATTCTGCTGCTTGATCACGATATCGGGATGTTCTTCCATGAACTGTTCGACACGCTTCAAACTGGCCTCATTCTGCGGTGATGGCTCTGTCCAAATATTCCAGAACGTCAATTCAACCTTATCCCCGTTTTCCCCTGAACCAGATGCCCCGTCACTTCCGGAGCAAGCCGACATTGTCACTACACATAAAACCATGAGCAATAAAAACCAACCAGACTTTAAAGTTTTCCCCATTTTTTAACCCCCAGTCCATAATTAAAACGCTTACATATAAAGTGTAAACGTTATCGTTTCTTTAGATAATCCAAAAATTTTAAGATAATATACTAAAAATTCACACAAAAGTTTTTTTATTCTGAAAATTATAGATCAATGGAACTGCAGAACCAGGACAAATAATAAAAAAAGAGGGAAGCAGCGGACTTTCCGCGCTTCCTCCTTGATTTAAAATAGCAGGACAAGAGATTTACCGGTGATTTTGCAATCACGTTATCATCCTTTGAATCATAATGTAAGGTTTTGCAGAGATCATTAAAGACTTTCCGTCATTTCCTCACCAATCCAAGCGCTCCCGCCAATCCTGCATTATCACCCAATCCAGGCGGCACGATATACTCATCCATCTTCTCCAGGATCTGCT
>NZ_JABMCR010000295.1 GCF_013179555.1 Bacillus haikouensis | reverse complement strand
TGTTGAACCACTCAGGATTTTTAGGATTATGGTTCATAAAGCGTGTCCAAAGGGCATACGCCATAGGTGCTGCACCCATAGGCATTCCCGGGTGTCCAGAACCTGCTTTTTCAATTGCATCGATAGATAATGTTCTTATTGTATTAATAGCTAACTGATCCGTATTATCAAACATAAGTCAGACATCCTTCCTTTTCTTACTTCCTTATTAATATTAATCTTCTTCAGTAGTTTATACAACTATCTTGAATGATAACATGACTTTATCATGTTGAAAAATAAAAACTTCCCTGGAATGGGGATTTTGTATATTGATTGTTTTTTCAAACAATAATCAAGAGCCTGAGACAAAACTGAAATACGATTATCTAAAAAAGATTAATGTCAGGTTACAACTTTTTTACGTTGCTAATCACCAGTATGATTTTCATGCAAAACTCTCTCGGGCGGGTGGTATAGGGCGAATCGGCTGCGAAGGAGTTGTCGAATTGACTTATGACATGGGTCTCTATGGCCTGGAGCTGGGCAATAGAAAAACGGAGGCGGCTCGCACAACCCCGGCAAGCATAAGCTAAATGAACATCAATTTTTAACAACCAACCTATAAAAAAATCCGAACTAATTCCAATTCTAAAGAAAGAATTTGGATTAAAGTTCGGATTTTTATTTGGCTGAAACATATTTATCCCAGCTGCTTTATGGTTTAATTTGCCTTTGTTAGCCCCGCTGTTCATTTCCGTGCAAGATCATCGCGGAAAGCGCAGCAGGAACTTTTTCCATAATAATCTTTAGCCAAACATTAAATTATTAATGCATCTTACGTTTATTTTGAATATCCTTTACTTTCTTAGGTGTCACTTCATTACCCTCAGAATCAAAAATGCGAGTATTTTCAATGGTACCTTTCATTGACTGGCGGAACGTTTCCAGATATTCTTTTCTTAATTTAGTTTGCTCTTTTGCTTCGCTTTCAGTTAGTCCGGTTGCTTTTGACTTTTTTGCCAGCTCATTTATTCTATTCATCTTTTTCTTGGAAAGCATGAACGAAAACTCCTTTACAGCTAATATCTACGTGTATCATCAGTACTTTAAAATATACCGATATGTTACTAAATAATAGTCTGTATGACAAGGATTAAGTTTCTTCCTGTTCTGAGATATACTCTTTAAATCTTCTATGTACGGTCGCTTTTGATATATTATATCCAAAGCCCCTTAAAGTTGCTGCTATTTCCGCAAAAGTCAGTTCGTTCTTCCTTAAACGGACAATTTCTTTAACAGGCACTTCAATGCGCTCTCTGCCTTCAGCATTTCCTTTATTCTTCAAATTATTATAAGGACGGAATCCATTTTCAACTGCCCGTCTCATTCCCCTTTTGATCTTCAGATTATGCAGCTTCCTTTGATATTCTTCAACCATGCTTACGATATTGATGACCATTGAATCGGACTCGGATAAATGCAATTCTCCGCTGTGAGTCTGACTTATGATTTTCACATTTTCCTTTAAGATGCAATGGATCAATGCTATCTTCGCATTCCCTCTGCCTATTCTTGTTTCATCCTGTATCAGCACAGCATCGATGGATTGATCCTTTATCAAATCCAGCAGAACCAGGACACCGGGGCGGTCCAATTCAAATCCGCTTTCCTGATCCTTTATGATGGCTGCAACCTCAAAGTTGTGTTCCCCGGCAAGCTTCACTAATTCAGCTTCCTGTCTTTCCAAGGACGTTTCCTGCGTATCCTTCTTCGTACTGACCCTGCAGTAAATCGCTGCTTTCATTGAGTCTCACCCTCTATTTGTTATTCATGGCAAGCTGTGTATCCGGGCGGTCAGGATGTATGGGGGATTCCACCGGCAAGACAAGTGACATTCCTGGTTCTATGGAGTAGGAAGTAAGCTTGTTCTCTTCTCCCACCCAAATAATAAACTCTTCTCTCGTCATAGAATAATCCTCTTTAAACTTTTCTGCAATCGTCCAGAGGGTATCTCCTTCACTCACCCTGACTGTTTCGTAGGCAGGTTCACTGTCTGCATTCAAAAAAATGTATGCTGATGATAAAAAGGATAATACAAAAAGAATAATAATATAAGAGAAACGACTCCATATAAGTGATATCATAAAATTAACCTCCATGCGAATGTTTGTTCGTTATTTGTAACTCGATTGTAATACGAACATTCGTTTGGTGTCAACCGAAAATTCGAACTTATGTTTGTATCGTTCGGTAAGACATGCTATAATGGGAACATAAGATCGATAATAGAGGTGCGTGAACATGACAAAATTGTCTAAACGACAGCAAGACATTCTGCAATACATTAAAGTATCAGTGAAAGAGAAAGGTTATCCGCCATCCGTACGTGAAATCGGTGAAGCTGTCGGTTTAGCTTCAAGCTCCACAGTCCACGGCCATCTGGCAAGATTGGAAAGCAAAGGACTCATCCGCCGTGATCCGACAAAACCGAGAGCCATTGAAATCCTTGATTTAGAAGAAGACACCATTCCTCGCCACAAGGTTGTAAATGTCCCGCTCATTGGTAAGGTCACTGCAGGTCAGCCAATAACAGCGGTAGAAAATGTAGAGGAATTCTTCCCTCTCCCTGAGCGTCTTGCCCCTTCAGATGAACAGGTCTTTATGCTTGAAATCATGGGTGACAGTATGATTGAAGCCGGGATCCTCGATGGGGATTTCGTCATTGTACGCCAGCAGCAGACAGCTAACAACGGGGATATTGTAGTTGCCATGACGGAAGAAGATGAAGCAACAGTCAAACGCTTCTTCAAAGAGAAGGATTTTGTAAGACTTCAGCCGGAGAACTCTACTATGAGTCCCATCATCTTACGAAATGTATCTATTTTAGGAAAAGTCATCGGGGTATATCGTCAAGTGCATTAATTCTTAAGAACGCTATTTTAATAGCGTTCTTTTGTATATTTAGACATTATAAAAGCCGGCGCAAATAGTGCGTCGGCTTTTATACTTTCTATCAAATTCATCTTAATACATTTGGATATACTGTTCTCTTTCCCATGGATGTACTTGTGTACGGAACATATCCCACTCAATTTCCTTTGCTTCCACAAAATGTTCGAAGATATGGCCGCCAAGTGATTTAACGATCACTTCATCCTTTTTCAATTCATCGAGAGCAGCATGCAAAGTAGCCGGTAAATCAATGATACCTGCCTCTTCGCGTTCCTTCTTATCCATTACATAAATGTTACGGTCGATTGGTTTAGGTGCTTCAAGATTGTTTTTGATTCCGTCAAGTCCTGCTGCCAGAAGTACCGACATAGCCAGATAAGGGTTAGCCGCCGGGTCAACACTGCGCACCTCAACACGTGTACTGATACCACGGGATGCAGGGATACGGATCAATGGACTGCGGTTTTGAGCTGACCATGCAACATAACAAGGAGCCTCGTATCCTGGTACTAATCGTTTATACGAGTTGACAGTAGGGTTGGTGATCGCAGTGAATGCAGTTGCATGCTTGATTGTTCCAGCAAGGAACTGGCGTGCAGTATCACTCAATTGCAAATCTCCTTTTTCATCGAAGAAAGCATTTTTACCATCTTTAAAGAGTGACATATTACAATGCATCCCGGAACCATTCACACCAAATAATGGTTTAGGCATAAATGTAGCATGAAGGCCATGCTTACGTGCAATTGTTTTAACAACAAGTTTAAACGTCTGGATATCGTCACAAGCTCTTAATGCACTTGCGTATTTAAAGTCGATTTCATGCTGTCCAGGTGCAACCTCATGATGGGAAGCTTCAATTTCAAAGCCCATTTCTTCTAATTCAAGCGCGATATCCCTACGGCAGTTCTCTCCTAAGTCTGTCGGTGCAAGGTCAAAATAACCTCCGTTATCGTTTAATTCAAGAGTAGGTTCACCATTTACATCCAATTTGAATAGGAAGAATTCCGGTTCAGGCCCAAGATTGAAATCAGAGAATCCAAGCTCTTCCATTTCTTTTAATACTCGCTTGAGATTGTTACGCGGATCACCTTCGAACGGTGTACCATCCGGGTTATAGATATCACAGATCAAACGTGCGACTTTCCCTTTTTCTGCTGTCCAAGGGAATACAAGCCATGTGTCCAGATCCGGGAATAAATACATATCCGATTCTTCGATTCGCACAAAACCTTCAATTGAAGATCCGTCAAACATCATTTTGTTATCCAATGCTTTCTCTAACTGACTGAAAGGGATTTCCACGTTCTTGATCGTCCCCAGGATATCAGTAAATTGCAGACGAATGAATTTAACACCTTCTTCATTCGCTAATCTAACCACATCTTCACGAGTATACTTTGCCATTTTGCGTAATTCCTCCTCAGATTAATTAAAGATTATTTATTAATGAAAAAAGCGGGACATGTCTCCCTGACGCAACGAAGCCCGATTAGACTTTCCGGAATGAATTAATTCATTTCGCAGTAATTTACGCAGCTGTTCGTCAGTTAGATCCTGTCGTACTTTTTCTTCCTCTGGTTCACTTGATTCAGACACTACTTTTGTTTCAGCCACAGCAGCAACAGAAAATATCTTCTTAATTCCGGCCATGTTCACACCTTGATCTAACAAATCTTTAACTTCTAACAATTTATCAATGTCATTCAAGGAAAAGAGCCTGCGATTTCCCTCTGTCCGTGCGGGTGTAATCAACTCATGCTCTTCGTAGTAACGAATCTGACGAGCCGTCAAGTCCGTGAGCTGCATGACAATACTTATAGGAAATAAAGCCATCG
>NZ_JABMCR010000294.1 GCF_013179555.1 Bacillus haikouensis | reverse complement strand
AATAAATGTACGCGCATAAAATTAGCCAAATTGAAATTACTATCTGAGGACCGAACAAACAATGGACGACCTTCTTCAAAGTGAGTAATGTGTTCACCAGAAAGATAACCATAAGCCAATAGACCGCCGCCATCCGGATCTCCTTGAAGTGCCGAGTTATAAAGAGTTCCGTACAATGTGTTCATGTCCATTTCCGTACCCATTACTTTTGAGAATTCATGAAACAAACCAACCCATGCATTGAGATCTGAAGAACAGTTGTTGGAATGCGCCATAGCTACCAGATTACCGGTAGGTGTGGTTACAAGATCAATCTCTGAATATACTTTAGATAGTTCCTTTTCCAGAACCACCATTGCAAATACAGATGTTCCCGCAGAAACATTTCCAGTACGCTTTGCTACGCTGTTTGTTGCAACCATGCCAGTTCCTGCATCCCCTTCCGGAGGACATAGCGGAGTACCAGCCTTCAGCTCCCCGGTTCTATCCAGAATCTTTGCTCCTTCCTCTGTAAGTACGCCTGCGTTTTCACCCGCTACCATAACTTTAGGCAGGATATCACCGAGTTTCCATGGCAGGTTCCTTTGTGCAGCCAAGTCATTAAATTGACTGATCATTGATTGATTATAATTTTTCGTATTCAAATCAATCGGAAATACACCGGAGGCTTCACCTACTCCTAAAACTTTTTCTCCTGTCAATTTCCAATGGATATAACCAGCTAGAGTGGTCTGGAAGTTGATGTCTGAAATATGTTCTTCCTGATTCAACAGTGCTTGATACAAATGGGCAATACTCCATCTTTGCGGAACTTGATAGTTAAACAGTTCTGTCAATTCTTTTGAAGCCTGTTCAGTGATATTATTTCGCCAGGTACGAAAAGGGACCAGCAGCTCTCCCTCTTTGTCGAAAGCCATATAGCCGTGCATCATCGCACTAACCCCGATTGATCCAACTGTTTGTAATGTAATTCCATATGTATGTTTCACCTCACCAGCCATCTTTTGATAGCTGTCTTGAACACCCTTCCAAATTTCTTCTAAGCTATATGTCCAGATATTGTTGACATAGCTATTTTCCCAATCATGACTGCCGGATGCGATCGGAATATTGTCTTTTCCAATCAGAACTGCTTTAATTCGAGTTGATCCAAGTTCTATGCCAAGTGCTGTTTCGCCGCTTTGAATTGTATATTTCACACCAAGACTCATGTAATCCCCCCAAGGGTGTTATATTTAATTCCATATTTTAGAAAAAATCCCCCTTTCAGTAATCGTCTACCTAAAGGGGAACATATTTTACAGTCAATCGCCTTCTGTTTTCATCCTATAAAACTCTTTACCTATTGATACAGCTTCCAAGTCAGCTCAGCAATACGCAACTCATTCCTGAACACATATGGCTTTGTGTCAGCAGCAATTATCGCACATTCAATACCTGCCATCTCAGCCCAATCTTGTAATTGTTCAGATGTAATTTCATATGAGAAAACAGTATGATGTGCCCCCCCGCCAAAAATCCATGCTTCAGCAGAGTCCCTTAGTGATGGCTGCGGCTTCCACAATACTCTTGCTACTGGTAGATTTGGCATCTCTTTTTCCACTCTTACGGCCTCAACTTCATTTACAAGTAATCTAAAGCGATGCCCTAAATCGATAACAGAGAAGTTTACAGCTTTTCCAGGACGGCTGTTAAATACCATTCGTGCTGGATCATCTTTTCCACCGATACCCAGCGGGTGTACTTCAATCATTGGTTTTGTTTCTGCAATCGTTGGGCAAATCTCTAACATATGAGAACCTAGTACCATTTCATTTCCAGGTTCCATATGATACGTGTAATCCTCCATAAATGACGTCCCTTGATTATCAGCCATGATTTTCATAATACGTAAAAGAGCCGCCGTCTTCCAGTCCCCTTCACCAGCAAATCCATAACCATCTTCCATAAGGCGCTGAACTGCAAGTCCCGGCAATTGGTTCATTCCGTGTAAGTCTTCAAACGTTGTTGTAAACGCAGTATAACCGCCTTCTTCCAAGAAGGCTCTCATACCAAGCTCAATACGTGCTTGGTATCGAATTGATTCGCGAACCGGTCCAGATTCTTTACCCTCCGCTGCAAAATCATATTTTTCCTCATACTCTGCTACTAATCGATCAACATCCTCTTCAGAGAACTCATTCATACTAGCAACAAGATCACCGATACCATAACCATTAACAGTCCATCCGAATTTTATTTGTGCTTCAACCTTATCTCCTTCAGTAACTGCAACCCGGCGCATGTTGTCACCAAATCGAGCTACTTTTAAATTCTTACTTTCATTAAATGCAACTGCCGTTCTCATCCAAGTTGCAATTCGATCCAGTGTATCATTATCCTGCCAATGGCCAACCACAACCTTCCGTGCAATTCCCATTCTTGCCCCAATAAAACCATACTCACGATCACCATGTGCCGCTTGGTTCAGGTTCATGAAGTCCATATCAATTTCATTCCACGGAATGTCCCGATTGTATTGTGTATGTAAATGCAGTAAAGGCTTCTTTAACTCAGAAAGTCCGGCAATCCACATTTTTGCAGGTGAAAATGTATGCATCCATGTAATAATCCCCCCACAATTATCATCAGCGTTTGCCTCGATCATCACTTTACGAATTTCTTCTGCGGTTTTTACAACAGGCTTATAGACAATTTTCGAATGAGCACCGTTACCTTGATTCAACCCATTTGCCATTTCTTGAGAGTGTTCAGCTACTTCCTCTAACGTCTCTTGTCCATATAAATGCTGACTTCCCGTCACAAACCAAAATTCAAAAGGCTTTACTTTTAACATACTTTCATCCTCCTTTTAACTAAGCTTGTCATGTTAATGTTTCTCTTTTACTTTTTATCCTGGCCATAATATGCATGTGCCCCATGCTTTCTTAGAAAATGCTTATCTAGCAAATGTTGATCCATTGATTTAGTTTCAGGAATTATTTGATAGGTCCATAATGCCATTTTAGCTACTTCCTCTAATACCACCGCGTTATGAACAGCTTCCTGCGCATCCTTTCCCCATGCAAAAGGAGCATGACTGTAAACAAGAACCCCTGGGATTTGTGTTGGATCCAGTTTTTCTTTTTCAAATGTTTCTACAATGACAACTCCTGTTTCATGTTCATAGTTGCCTTGAATCTCTTCTTTTGTCATGGGACGAGTACATGGAATTTCACCATAAAAGTAATCAGCCTGAGTTGTGCCGAGTGCAGGTATCCCTTTTCCTGCTTGCGCCCAGCTTGTTGCTTGCGGGGAATGAGTATGGACAATTCCTCCGATTCCTGGAAATGATTTATATAATTGTACATGTGTTGGTGTATCAGAAGATGGCTTTAACTGACCTTCCACAATATTTCCTTCCAAGTCGACAACAACCATATCTTCTAATTTCAAGTCTTCATAGTCGACTCCACTTGGTTTAATTACTACTAAATTTGTTTCGCGATCAATAGCACTAACATTTCCCCAAGTAAATGTCACTAAGTTATACTTTGGCAATGCTTGGTTCGCTTCTAATACTTGCTGCTTTAAATTCTCCAACATGTTCGTACAACCCCCTTCAAAAACACCATGGGATTCGCAGCTCCCATGGCAGTTGTTTTACAATTATTTACCAGCCCTATTTTTATTGTATACATCAAAACCTACGGCTAGTAAAAGTACCAAACCTTTAATAGCTTGCTGCCAATCAATACCGATACCGATTAATGACATACCATTGTTCATGACACCCATTACCAGACCACCGACAATCGCACCAATTATCGTACCAACACCACCGGCCATTGAAGCACCACCGATAAATACAGCGGCGATTGCGTCTAACTCAAGCATGTTACCTGCAGCTGGTGTTGCTGAGTTTAAGCGAGCAGCAAACATCAAACCAGCTAATGCTGCAATGATACCGTTGTTTACAAATACCCAGAATACAACGCGTTTTGTTTTTATACCTGATAAATCTGCGGCTTTTTTGTTACCGCCGGTTGCATAAATGTAGCGGCCCATTACTGTATTTTTCATAATAAAAGTGTAAATAACGATAAGGGCAAATACGATCACCAATACAATTGGAATACCTTTGTTTAGCGCTAACTGATAAGTAAACCAGTTAATAACAAAGACTAATAGTGCTAATTTTGTTATCGTAATCCAGAGCGGCAAAACTTCCAAGTTGTTTTGCAATTGTGTTTTCCGCTTACTATACTCTACATAAATTAATACAAGTGATAGTATCACAGATAATATTATTGATAGAATATGGAAGTCCCCTGCTCCAATGTTAGGCAGGAAGCCGCTGCTTAATTTACCAAAGGAATCAGGGAATGGTGCTAATGACTTACCATCCAATAAATACAGAGTCAATCCACGGAAAATTAACATCCCGGCTAATGTGACGATAAAGGATGGAATTCCAACATAGGCGATCCAAAATCCTTGCCAAACACCAATCAATGCACCTACAAGAATTGATAAAATAATGGCTAACCAAACCGGTACATTGTTATTGATCATCAATACCCCAGCGATAGCACCGACAAATGCAACGACAGAACCAACGGATAGGTCAATGTTTCCGGTAATAATAACTAGAACCATCCCAACAGCTAATACTAAAATAAACCCATTTTGCAGGATTAAATTGGTTAAGTTCAGTGGTTTAAATGTAATCCCGTCTGTTAATATCAAAAATAGCCCAGTAATGAATACCAGTGCAATGATCATTCCATATTCGCGTATATTGTTT
>NZ_JABMCR010000293.1 GCF_013179555.1 Bacillus haikouensis | reverse complement strand
AGCACCTTAAAGAGCTGCCGATCGCTTGTCATCGCAAAGTCCAATGAGCGTCCTGTCGGCTTCAGGGAGCCTTGGGACAGGATCAACTGAGCCTGGGACAGCTTGGCGCCAGTACCTGACCTGATTCCAAGTGGTGTCAGCCTGCCGATCTCCATTCCGGTCCGCTCCTGATTCCGTACATTTTGCACCATTAACTCTGCGAAAGAGGCTTCTCTCCGCTTAAATCCGGTCGTTTCCGCATTCGACAGGTTTTGACCGATCATATCCATTTGTCTTTGCAATTGGCCCAGCGTATTTGTCGCTGTGATCATTGTCCGGTTCATGTCAATTCCCCTTTATTATAAGGTATTTCACTGTGAATTTCTAACTCAGAGGCTGTTTTACAATTGCTTTAGCCGTACTCAAATCAAACGATCCGAATTGAAAAGTGCGTTTTACAATGACTATCCGTTCACACGTCCAATTTCATTCGCTGCTTTTTCCATGCTTCGGTCATAGGCTTGAAGCACTTTCTGGTTTGCCTCAAATGCCCGGTAAGCTGTCATCATATCAGTCATCGTACGCGAAGCATCTACATTCGAACGCTCAAGATACCCTTGTTTTGCTGAAAAAACAACGCCATCCGCCTCATAAGCATTTTGCAGCGGTTCATTGCCTTCTGTCACGAATAAACCGTCACCCTGCTTTATCATGGTGTTCGGATTTTCAGAAAACCCGACTCCGAGCCGTGAGACCGCTGTATCTTCAACAAGAATTTCTCCTGTTTCACTTACTTTGAAATCATCCGTTTCCAGCTGGATCCGTCCACCATTTTCATCCAATACATAGTAGCCGCTGTTTGTCGTCAAAAAGCCATTCCCGTTCACCGTCAGATTCCCGTTACGGGTATATCCTGGACCACCCGCACTCTCCACTGTGATGAAAACCGATCCCTGCATGCCGGATTCTTCATCAGTCGGCATATTTCCATTCACCAGGGCAATATCAGCTTTGCGTCCGGTTTCCTGGATGTCTCCCTGCAGAAACTTCGGAATCGTCTCCTGCATGTATACGCCCGTATTTAATGTACCGACCGTTTGATTGAAAGGAATAGAAAAATTTCTCTCCGTTGGAACCTGTGCTGACTCCAACCTCTCCAAAAGCATTTCTGGAAAAGCACGCATCGATGCCTGGTCAGCTTTGTAACCAGGGGTATTCGCGTTCGCCATATTATTGGTCAACATTTCTGTTTTGCGCTGCTGCGCGAGCATTCCGGTTGCTACTGTATAAAAACCGCGAAACATACTTCCACCTCTTTACGTTCAAGCTTTCCATACTGTTATCGGATTAATTGGACGAATTTTCATCAGTTCACTTCATTTCCAGAAACAACCATAAGATCAGCCGATTTTTCTGCGTGAAATCTTATCGATATTTTCGAGCATCAATCCTGTACCGACTGCCACACAGTCCATCGGATTTTCCGCTTTAAAGACAGGAACTTTCAATTCTTCTGCCAGAAGTTGATCCATTCCGTGAAGAAGGGCGCCTCCCCCGGTGATGATCACACCGCGGTCAATGATGTCTGCAGAAAGCTCAGGCGGGGTTTTCTCAAGAACATTTTTCGCCGCTTGTACAATAACAGCAACTGACTCGCGTAGAGCGCCTTCGATTTCTTTTGAAGTGACCGTGATTGTGCGCGGAAGTCCTGATACCATGTCACGACCGCGGATGTTCATTTCATTCGCAAATTCTTCAGCATCTTCACGATTGTTAGAAAAGACAGTCCCGATATTGACTTTGATATCTTCTGCCGTACGTTCACCGATCAGAAGCTTGTACTCTTTTTTGATGTAGTTCAGGATTTCCTGATCGAACTTATCCCCGGCCATCTTGATGGACTGAGCCGTCACGATATCCCCCATTGAAAGAACTGCAACGTCCGTTGTTCCTCCACCGATATCGACAACCATATTCCCTGTCGGATTGAAGATATCCATGCCTGCACCGATAGCAGCCACCTTAGGTTCTTCTTCCAGGTAAATCTTCTTTCCGCCGCTCTTTTCGGCCGCTTCCCTGATTGCTTTCTGTTCGACGCTTGTAATATTCGTCGGGCAGCAGATCAGGATTCTAGGCTTCGATAAGAAACCTTTTACATTCAATTTATTGATAAAATGCTTCAGCATCGCTTCGGTTACGTCAAAGTCTGCAATGACCCCATCCTTTAAAGGGCGGATCGCAACGATGTTTCCGGGAGTACGCCCCACCATGCGGCGGGCTTCTTCACCCACTGCCAATACTTTATTTGTGTTCTTGTCCAGAGCCACAACCGACGGCTCATTTAAAACGATCCCTTTTCCTTTAACGTGAATGAGGACATTTGCTGTCCCAAGGTCAATACCGATATCCTTCGCAAACATTTCATGTTACTCCCTTCTTCATTTACAGTTCATTTATATGTCAGTTATTGTCTGTATGTAATTACGTTAAACCGATAAGGTAAAACTTTCACCCAATATATTATTTTACCACAAATATGTCGAAAGAACGTATTCTTTGTCAAAAAAATGTATTCAAATTGTTATTTATTTGAAAAAATATTTTGTATTGGTGTGTTTTGTTGCAGGAAGATTAAATTAGGGGAGGAGTGGACGCCGCAGTTGATTTCCGTGCAGGGCCTAGCTTTCCGCTGGCTGGCGGTGAGCATCCTCAAGCACCTCCCTGCGGGCAGAAAAGCGTATAGGCTTTACTCAGATGCAGGTGGTATAAGGCAAATTGGCCACGACGGCCTCCTTTACCTCCCTGGTCGATTTGACTTATGACATATGCCTCTAAGTCACAGAGCTGGACCAGTCTCACCTAACTCGCTTCTCCCACAGGAGTCTCCGTTTTCTACTCTAATCAACACAGCTGGAACCGGCTCTTTCAACCTTAGCAAAGTAAATGTTTGATTGACTGAGTGCCCGGTCACATCTTTGTAATAAAGAACGGTGCCAGGCACAAATCGGATGTTTTGTGCCTGGCACCGGCTTTTCCACTCTAAAATCAAACATAAAAATACACCAAGCGCAACAATGCATAGCTTGGCGTATTTTGATCAGCTGTGGAGCTCTTCTTTTCTGTACTTTTGTTTCGTGGCTTCTCCACCTCGCAGATGACGAATTGATTTATGATAATCAAGTATCGTTTTCACTTCATTCGCTAGTTCTGGATTAATTTCCGGCAGGCGTTCTGTCAGATCCTTATGAACAGTACTTTTGGACACGCCAAACTCCTTCGCAATAACACGAACAGTTTTCTTCGTCTCCACGATATACTTGCCAATCTTGATTGTTCTCTCTTTGATGTAATCGTGCACACCACTCGACCTCCCTAAATTGGATGTGAGAAGTGTGAAATGAGACTCGCTATATCAACAATGAAATAGTACAGACCGCACAAGGCGGCAGAAAGCTTTATTTAGTGCGGCGGCTTTCTGATCTTACAACGTATGAACAAATTATTCGGCTTTTATGAAGTAGAAAAAGAACGATTCCTCACCTCGAACACTCTCTTTTTTGATAGGTTTGTATCATTTTATTAGCCGAGGTCTCCATATATGCACAAAAAAGACAATAAGGACAAGGTTTGAGGTGAATTTTCTGAAAATACACCAGGCATAAGCCGGCTGATTTGGTTCAGGGAGGCAGTTAAATGGATTCCTCGCCCTATTGTACTGAGCCACGCTCAATTCTCTGTTTTCGGAGCCCGGTATCATCATCTTACCGAAATTGCCCCACTCCTCAGCCTCTCACCCTGCCAACACGCAGCAGTTCTCCCCATGTATCAACCTTCCGATCGTATAAATGTTCCAACAGCTCCACGAACAAATACGCTGTCGTCAGCGCATCGTTGACGGCACGATGCCGGGGGTACATCCTGGTGCCGAATGCTTGAGCATAGCGTTCAAGGTCACGCATGTCATAGGAGGGCGCCAGGAAACCGATGAGATTCAGTGTATCGAGACTTGGGGCGATCTGAAGTTGGCAGCCTGCTCTTTTCAATTCACTCTTCAGTACAAGTTCATCAAAGCTGACGTAATGTCCCGCCAGGCAATCCGTTTTATTTTCCCGCAGGAAATCAAAGAATCCTCGAATCGCTTTTTCTGCAGGTGGTGCTGCTTCGACATCCTTCGACCCGATTCCTGTTAAACCGGATATTTCCTGAGAAATAAGTCGATTTGGATTAGAATAGGTTTGAAAGGTGACTTTTTCTTTCACGTTGTACCCTTCCACCTTTACGGCACCGATTTCCAGAAGCCGATCCTCTGCGTTGACCCGGAAACCCGTTGTTTCCGTATCAAACACTACGAAATTCAAATCTTTGACCGCCCGGTTCATCGGAATAGAATCATATTCCAAGGGACATGTCATCTTCTTTTTGGAAAAAACGAATGGATTCACACCCTTTCTATGTTAATGAATAATGGGCAAGCATCATATTCTGGAATTCCCTGATCGTTTTTACGCTATAGTAGAGGTTTTCTTTCTCCCTCGTTGACATGGTGGTAAGTTCAACGATGTCCCCCTGGTTATTCGACTTACGTTCCATGTGAAGGTTCATCAATTCTTGAAACGCTTCTCTCAACTCCTTTCCAAACCTGCTTGAAATCGATCCCTTTTCCACAAGGTACTCTATTTTCTCAAGTGTAGACCCCGAATGATTCCCGTGCGTCAAATTCAGGATTTGAAGAGCATGATGAAAGGGAAACAGGATCTCTTTTTTCATTGAGAATTCCTTTCTCTGCATACCAAGCAGCGACCTGATCG
>NZ_JABMCR010000292.1 GCF_013179555.1 Bacillus haikouensis | reverse complement strand
GCGCGACAAGAATGGAATACCGGTTTCAGGTTTTAACTATACCGGGAAGGACCTTGCTGTTACCGCAGCGGACATCGATGAGAAAGCGACGTTTACTGTGGATGTCATCCAGAATTCACTTCTTTCAATCGGACGGATCACCATTACAAGTATCTTTGACGGAGAACAGGGGGAAAAGGGACCGATGGGTCCGGAGGGTCCTCAAGGACCACAGGGAGAACAAGGCTTGCGAGGGTTGCAAGGACCTCAAGGCGATCAGGGAATCCCAGGAGAGCCAGGAGCTGATGGTGAGTCATCCTTCACTCATGTAGCTTATGCCAACAGTGCTGACGGTACAGTTGAATTCTCTGTAAGTGACTCTTTAAATAAGGCATACATGGGTATTTACGTTGATTCTAACCAAGATGATTCAACGAACCCCGCATCTTATAGATGGACTCTCATCAAAGGAGCAGATGGAGAGCAGGGGATTCCTGGACCTCCAGGAGACGATGGAAGGACCCCTTACTTCCACACGGCTTGGGCTAATAACTCTACAGGGACATCGGGATTTTCTACTATTGATTCTACTAATAAGCTCTATATAGGAACCTATACAGATTTCTCTTCTGTAGATAGTAGCGACTCAAGTAAATATAGTTGGACGAAAATTAAAGGAGATCAAGGTGAGAAAGGTACTACTGGTGAACAAGGACCAAAAGGAGATCGTGGGCCACAGGGACCGGAAGGACCAATCGGGCCAAATGAGATAAATGATAATACTAGCTTCTCAGACAAGTTTTCTACCATCGGTAATAACTTCTATTATTACAATGCATTAAGTTCGGGAGGCTGGTATCGAATTGCCGTCAACAACGGCAGCCGAGCGTACGCGAAGTTTATCCTTGTCGATCGAACTTCGGGTAATCATCAAACTGTTAGTTTTGAAGCAACTGTAAATTACAATAATAATCCGAAGATATCTGTTATTTCTTCTTCACGATATAGTTCATCCATTCCGTTTAGTAAAGCGAGGATCTTAACTAACACAACTTATGATGATGTATATCTTGAAGTTTATGTAAACACAAGCAGATATCCTACTAGTTCTCATTGTTATATTACTGAAAATGTCCAAACGACTGGTTGGATAGGAGTCGACTGGACTAGTGGAAATATTCCTTCTGGATATTCCGTTTATGAGGTTAGTGTTGATATGGATGGAACAGCGACAGAAAAAGCAGACAATGCTTTTGAAAGAGCTGAAGATGCAGAGCAGAATGCTAAAGGGCATGCAGATGCAGTTTCAGAAGCAGCATACCTGGATGCCTTATCAGATGCCGAAGATTATGCTGATCAAAACGCTGTGATGAAAGGTCAAACATATAACGGAGTAAGTATTACGAATCAAGATGGATTTGTATCTGCTAGAGGTGACGGTTTGGTTCGGACAGTTTCCAATTCAACTCTGGGGTACGTTATCCAACGAAGAGCTTCAACAAGTCACTCATGGCAAAATGTCCTGTACTTTGATACTTCTGGAAATATCAAGTTTGCCGGTGAGCTTGTCGGTGCAAACGGAACATTTAAAGGAAAGGTCTCAGGAGCTGTTATCGAGGGTTCTTCGTTGACTTCCGACAATGGACTCGGAAGTAAGGCCATTCTAAACAACGGAGTTTTACAAACGTTCCGCAACGGCACTCAAGTGTTACGAGCAGACGAAGAAGGGCTGCGTATTTACGACGACTCGGGGACTATAGTCGGAAACATACGAGACGGTTACGACTTAGGTGACGGGGCTCCCGGGCTCGATATCCACAGTTGTAACGACCACTTAAAACTCGGATTCAAGTCGACGGGAGCCGTTTCAATGCCGTGGTTGACGCTCGATTACACCAATAGGATTACAAGACTAGTCGGGAGCAATCGACCTACTTACGACGATGGGCGGTTATGGTTAAAATCTACAATGACCGGTGGTACTGCTGACGGTAATGTGCCGGCAATACAACTAATTAACGACACAGACACTAACGGTGTTCGTTGGTCCGGTGTTTTCGTGTACACGGGAAGGGCTAACTTAGACCCAGCTACTGACCATAGGACGGGATTCGAGGTATGGCAATATCAAGGGTCAGGTACAGGTTCGAATGATCGCCTTCTAAAAATAGATACAGGGGCTGACGGTAACTCATACACACGAGTGGAAACAGACGAGGCGTGGCTCCCACAGAAAACAATGTTAGGCTCACAGTCAAGTGGTTATTTTGCTGCTATAGGGGCTAAGCTTGAAGGTGAGATAACAAGTACGCACGGATCTCTTGAAGGTAACGTTTCAGTGTGGTTCGGGCGCACCAAAATTACCGCAGGCACCTACACAAACAACTACTTCGGTCCGCAGAACTTCTCGTTTAGCGGGGCTGAAAACATTTTTATGGTTTATGCCCAGCCGTACAACGGCAACTCTACCTACTTTAATGCTAGGGTTTACAACGTGAGCTCCACAGGGTTCCAAATATACCTTGGTAACCCGGCTAACCGTGATCGTAGTGGGACTACAATCGATATTAACTTAATGGTGGTCTACGAGGCGGACTAAATAATAAGGAGGAAAACGAATGGAGTTTAAGTTTCAACCATGCAATAACAGGCGAAGGTGGACGGAGGACCTTGATGTTAGTTTCGAAAGGTCTACCGTTACCGTATCCGCCGGCATTTTCGTCGATAGAGGAAGCAGACACGAGTTCCCGGAGGTTAGCTTTGATGTCGATCCGGGAACTGACTCCGTGTACGGATTATTCGTCGTAAACAACGGTGGTGATTATGCGTATGAGTTAATACAGGCTATCGGCGGATTCCCCGTATATGAAGGCGAAGGAAACCTAATTCATACGTACGTGTGGCTAGATATCCCTAACTCGATTTTGACCGTGTTCCCTATCAATAAAAAAGAAAACATCGAACCGGGGGTGGTACCTGATGAAGTTGAGCCCGAAAATCCAGCGCGGTAATCATGATGCCGACAGAAGCCTTTCACAAGAAGTGAATCAGCTGCAGACACAGAACGCAGAACTGGCATTCGAAGTCATGACCACAACGGCAGCTCTCCAGGAGAGTCAGCAACAGCAGGCCGATCTTCTCTATACATTGATGACGAAAGGTGTGGTATAGAGTGGATTGGTACAAACATATTAAAGGGTGGTACCCGATGTTCTGGACAAAAGAGCAAGTGGAAATAGCTGTTGAGTGTGAAAAGATAAACGCAGCACAGTACGAAGAGATAGTAGGAGAACCTTACCCGACAATGTAAAGGTTCTTTTTATTTTTTCTTAAGGAGGTGGTCCGGTATTCATGAAAAAGAAAGAGAGGGGGCGTTTCCGTTGCAGCAAACAGAGGAGGCACCGTCCATGAATCATTATGAAAAAGACATTGTGGAAATGAAAAGCGATATCAAAATACTTGAAAAAGAAGTAAGTGACTTGAAAACCACGACCACAAGACATGATGAGCAAATTACCACGTTGAATACCACTTTAAATAAGATCGATGAAAATACTACGTGGATTAAAAGGAAAATTACAGGTGCCATCATAACGGCAATCAGTTCCGGAATTATTGGAGGAGCGATTGCTATTTTTTATGGCTTTATTCAAAAATAAGGAGTGATTACATTGATCAACTGGAAAATCAGATTTCGAAACAAGACATTTTGGCTGCAGGTATTCGGCGCCTTATTCTTACCACTGTTAGCATATAAAGGGATGGAAATGGAGGATCTTACATCATGGAACTCTGTAGGTACCTTGTTCATCAACGCATTTACCAATCCGTATCTATTAGCCATCACCCTGTGGTCTGTGTTTAATGCCGTGACCGACCCGACCGTTAAAGGGATTGGAGATAGCTTCAGAGCAAGGTCATATGAAAAACCAAGTGACAAGTAGAGCTCTCCTTCAGGAGGGCTTTTTCTTATATCAAATAAAAGGGAGAGATACTAAGTGGTTAAACTCAATTACCAGATAAAGCACATCAAAAAGAATAAATATTCGAGACCCGGTTATAAACTTTTGGATCAACAAGCAGTCATTGAACATTGGACAGCTAACTATGGCGCAAATGCAGAAGATCACTGGCGGTATTTTAATGAAACGGTCATTCGTATCAAACGCTATGCAGGTGCTCATATTTTTGTTGATCGCCACAAAGCATTGGAATTAATTCCACTAGATGAAGGAACATTCGGTGGAAATGACGGTGGTACGGCTGGACTCAAGCTACAAACGCTCAGAGCAACAGATTCACGTTATCCGACAATTGACGGTGAAGGGAACGCTAACTTACTTTGCATCCATGTGGAAATGTGCGTTGAGGAAGATGGAACTATCCATCCGGACACGATTTCAAGAACAGCTCTAGTAAATCAGTATCTGCAGAAGAAGTTCAAACAGCTGAAAGATACTAAAAATCGTTTTGTTCGCCATTTTGATGTCACCGGAAAGAACTGCCCGGCTCCAATGGTGTCTAATCCTAATCTGTGGAAAGAGTTACTGGAGCTGACTGATTCGAAAGTTGTCATCCCTCCCAAGAAGCCTGCGGTAGTAGAGGTAGCAGAAGAAAATACAGACTCACAAAAAACAAACTGGGTTCGCTCAAAGGTGGACGACTTAAGATACTACTCCAAGCCTTCCTGGAAAGATGAAGATGTTGCAGGACATTTACCTAAAGGGTATGGATTCCCGCAGACTGTGCGTAAAGTAAGAGTGGACGATGCGTGGCAATACGAGGTTAAAAATAGTAAGGGAGAAACGTACTATCTTACTGCATCGAAT
>NZ_JABMCR010000291.1 GCF_013179555.1 Bacillus haikouensis | reverse complement strand
GTCAGAGCCATCATCAACAAATTCAAATTGTACGTATAGTAAATCACTGGAACCTGCTACTAATCCTTTGCTACCCCATTCATCTCCAATGATAGTCTCCCATGTATCTTCTACAGCTTCAGGAGACATGCTGGATAAATCAGCTAGAGTAGTAGAAAATACTGGAACGTCCAATTTATCGACATTAAACATGAAATTCACTTTAATGTGCTCACCCAAATCATTACCATCATTGTTGTTTCCGTGATCATTTACAATATAAGAAGTATCAAGTACAACATTCTTAATGTCCAATGTACCGCCATTGACTAACTCAAAAGAGCGGAGCATCGTATCTCCCGGCTTTAAGTTGTTTACGTCAATAATTGTAGTTGGATCTACCGATAAATCTAATTTACCTGCAGCAAAGGTATTACTTGCTGTAGCTGTATCACTAAAGTAAGCATATGTACCTCCCCCAACCAATGCTAACCCAAGTGCTGCTGATGCTACGCCTAAACCTAATTTTTGCTTAATTCCCATTTTCTAAATTCCTCCTTGTTTTCTCTTAGTTATTTGATTCGTTTAAAAGTTTGTTTCGTTCTTTTTAACGAACCTTACACTTGAAGTATAAGACAAATGTCATGCATTGAAAAACTTCAAATACGGTCGATTATTCGTTAAAAAGAACATATATCGTTCGTTTTCTCATTTTATCTCTAGTATTCTTACTATCTTGTAAATTATTAAGAACGTTTTTGTTCTTTATAGAATACAATTTAATGCTGCTTCTTTCCTTGAGATTGTCCTCAAGAAAAGCGGTGAACCTTAAGCACACTCGCTTGATCCACCGCTTTTGATATTGAGCTTACCATGAGAGAAGGGTAGTAAACTTAAACCGAGTATTATTATATAGTCAATACCCTCCTGTAACTTTCTCAAATTAAACTGATACATATTTCATAGATACGTCATAGGACAATATTAGCATTCCTGAATAGCATTTAATGAATTACACGTATTACTTTAGAGTTTCAAGTAAAGGACCTCGTAAAGCCCCGGCCATCGTCCTCGAATACAACGTCGACAAATGATGATAATCCCTATAAACCAACACATTTCCAACCACTGGGGAGCAGGAGGTATCATCACAGAAGTACTTTGATGAGTCAAAAAACGTGACGTTTTCAGGAATTCCTTCTGTGTTTTCCCAAGGTACTATTTCCGACAACACTTGATCCCTCGGCATGGAACATTCCTCTGCGCTCTCTTTCTGTTCCACACATTTTGGAGGGTCCCCTTCCATGGCAGGATTGTCGCGTATGGCAAAGATATTGGTTATACCTTCAAGCTTTTCCCACTGTTCCAAATATCCTTTAGGGATGGTGTCCCCCGTTCCAACATTTGCTGTTGTGAATACCGCATCAGGTGGCTCTTCATTCAGCTTCTCAATGACTTTTTCATTCCATTTCATGCACGATTCATTGAGCAGTCCGTCGAAATCATTGGTCGAAAATCTGCAGGCATCTTTATTGTATATCTCGATCTCAAATTTCATATCATCAGACAATGCTTCCAGAGCCGGGAACCAGTGTCCGGAATGAGAACCCCCTACCAGTGCAACGGTATACTTGGGATCATTTGTGTCGCCTAAAGAACATTTCGTAAATTTCTCCTCTTCTATCCCTGAAAAACACTCGGGCTTATCATAGAAAGCAGGCAGATCTTCCTTTACAACCAAGGTTGAGGGCACTGGCTGTTTATCTGGTGCAGGTTTCACACCATCCGAGATGGACATAGCTCCGGGGTATTCCTCCAGATCATATCTCTGCTCGTCCTGTCCCGCTACATAATATGCCCATCCTCCATTCACACAGATTAATGGAATCAATAAACTTGCCAGAACAACGGCCAATTTCTTTTTCGATTGTTTAATACTGATATTTCGAACGGGTGTTTCAAGAACGTTGACGGAAGCAAGGGATAATAAAAAAGCGCTCCCGATGATCATTAGTCCGTGGACAAAAGGGACCGTTTCTACCTCATTGTAAGCATAATAAAAAATAAGCAGCGGCCAATGCCATAAGTAAAAACCGTATGAGAGACTCCCAAAGTACAAGAATGGCTTCGAGCCAAGCAGCTTATCCACTCCGAGTCGAGTGCTGTTCTCCGCGGCAATGATAACAAGTATGACACCTGTTGTCGGTAATAAGGCTGCATAACCCGGGAATACCGTAGAAACCGGCAGAAGAATCCCTGTAAAGCAAATCACTGCCAATCCTGCCCACCCTAAAATCATGCTTACAGTTTTTTTAAATTCCAAATAGGGAATGAGCAGCGCCAGAATTCCTCCCAGGCTAAACTCCCATACCCGTGCAAATGTATCAAAATAAGCCCATGGCTGATTCACCCCTGTTTTATAAACGGAGTAACCAAGGGATAAGACGAACAGTGATATAAGAACTCCCAACATCGTCTTTCTGACTGGTGTTCCAAACACTTTCTCAGCAAGGAAATATGCGGCTAAAACGACAAATGGCCAAAGTATATAAAATTGCCATTGAAGTGAAAGTGCCCAGAAGTGCTGCAGGGGACTGGCCTGATTATTTTGTGCCAGATAATCCACAGAGCTGACCGCCAGATACCAATTCTCCAAATAAAATGCAGATGCAAAGATTTCAGAAATAACTTGTTTCCATTGGGATTGAGGCAGGATAAATATAGACGCGACGGCTGAAAAGAGCAAAACAGCAAACGCAATCGGAAATAATCTTCTTGCCAGTCCCATCCAATAGTCTATAAGCTTTATATGCCCTTCCTTTTCTATCTTTGATACCAATGATGTCGTAATCAAGTAACCAGAAACAATAAAAAAGACATCCACTCCACCTGATACTGCGCCTACCCAAATATGGTAGACAGCAACCAAAAAAGCCGCGACAGTTCTGACCCCTTCCAACTCGGGGCGAAATTTCTTCTCAGGTGCTTTCAAATCAACCATTTCTATCATCTCCAATACACCAAATGTGAAAACTTTATTTTCTCCGTTCACCTGCTCACAATCGAATAGTTTGAATTATAGTAAACCTATGTAAAATGTTTGCTTCACCAATGTTAGGATCTTGTAAATCTTTATATAGGAAGAGATTGCACACCGTAATTTCTATACAGGAGATTTTAACTATGTGTCTCAATGTCATTTATGTAACGGAAGTGAGTTTCTGATAAAATGCCCTTCCGACTAAACTTCAAGTACATACACAAGAATTCCCCAGTATGATCACAGAACGAAACCACCGGATTAAAGACAAAAAGTCTTAAATACGGTGGCTCAGAAAAAAACAATTATATTAGAACGAGAAGTAAGGATTTCAACTATTATAAACATCTGTTTTTAATAAGGAACGTTTCCGTTTAATCTATTCATTAATTTCATCTCGTGGTATTTGATTTTCTGTCGCAGCTTCACTTTCAATTGATGGTCCAGACACCCTGCAAGTAGCGCGTGGTTATAACTCACCTTGAACGTATGCCATTTCAATTCCAGATTAAGTAGTATTTTTTTCATTCTGATAATACCTCCTCAACTTTTATGAAAGCAACTTATTCTTGCCGGTATCTAACCATAACCAAATTTATCAAGTTTGTTATATTTACCGCTTTTTCATGAATAATAAACGTTCGTGTCGGGTGATATCTCTATCATATAAGGGGCGGGACAAGAATATTGTATATTGGTGGAGACATTTCTATAATATTTTACGACAAAATGTGAGGATAGTTGTATTTGGATTATCTGGTTTGCAAAATAACGATGCCGCAAAAAGAAAAGCGGAAAACTAAGCATTTCCGCTCAAGTTGACCGCTTTTTAAATCGTTATTTTATCTAGTTAGTCCCTTTTCTTTTTCCAGTGGTTACCCCTGCATTACCATTTTAATCTACTTTAATGACAACAGTAGTCAGCGGGTCGATCGTCAAGGTATCTCTCTTCAATTTGAAGCCCGATTTTTTCTTAACCTGCTTGACTCCGGCTTCGTCGCTGTCTACTACGACTTTTGCTCCCCTGAAGTAGATGTCACCGATTGACAGGGTGCGCTTTTTGTCGTCGGCGTTGACAAATACATAATATGTGCCTGTGTCATCGGTGGATACGTTTTTGTGAGCAAGCATCAGGTCGTTGTCCTTGATTTCGGGAATATCCAGCAGTGTGACATTCTTGTCGACTAGCTCTTTTTCACCTAATCGGAAAGCGTTCGTCGATTTTCTTAACTTGATCATGCCTTCGGTGAACTTCCTCGTTGTTGAGTTCACCTTGAATTCTTTTTTGTTCGTCGCTTTCTCCCAATCAAATTTGTTGATTGCGTCTGAAGAGTCATAAGAATCATGGATGAAATAACCGAATGGGTTACCTGTTTCATCTTTAAGTTCATGATATTTCTGTTCAGGAACTCCTTCACCGAACCATTGCTTGGTTCTTCCGTATTCCTGACCGGCGTGCAGGAAGGCTGTACCTTGAGAGGTCAGGATCATCGAGTTGCCAAGTCGGATACGTTTGTGAATTTCCAGGTTATTTTCCGGAATGGCAGGATCCTTTTTAATCGATTGAGCGATGACATCGTACAATGGAAGATTGTCATGCGCTGCGATGTATTGGACCATATCGCCCGGATCATCGTCAGCCGTATTGCCCGGCTGCCCTTTGATATTGTTGAAAATGGTATGGATATCTCTGGCGCCTCCTGTGATGAATCGAGGTTCGCCTTCCGAACCGAAGCCTGATTTCAATTCGTTTCGGATTTCGTCCGAGAATACACCGACGTCATCGGTTTTGTCCATCCAGTCCTGGTCTGCGCCCATACCTTCCAGCTCAGGGTCTGCCAGATGGCCT
>NZ_JABMCR010000290.1 GCF_013179555.1 Bacillus haikouensis | reverse complement strand
TCATGTGAGCTGCTATTCGTCCATGGAAAGTGAGTTGGCTAAGATTGCGAAGGAGGTTAAGGTGTCATACGACTTTTCCAATCGAAAAGATCTGGAATATATCTCATCCATTGCCCCCTATATATCTTATGCTTTCTTCTCTGCTGCAGAATTGTCTGAAGCAGAACTGAATGAATTTGTTGAAAGTCTCGCTCCGTTTGACTTTGACATTATCGGTTTAACAAGGGGAGGAGAGCCAGCAGTATTTGTTCATAAACAAAACATCTACAAACAAAGCTTACGAAAGATTGAAGTGGTCGATACAATGGGGGCTGGAGACAGTTTGATTGCCGGTTTCCTAACCGAATATGCTACTAGTAATGACATCGAAAAGGCAATTG
Source organism: Bacillus haikouensis (assembly GCF_013179555.1). Taxonomy (GTDB): domain Bacteria; phylum Bacillota; class Bacilli; order Bacillales; family Bacillaceae_B; genus Rossellomorea; species Rossellomorea haikouensis_A. Next base: position 4,511 of record NZ_JABMCR010000290.1, on the reverse strand, counting down.
AAAAAGGGACCATTTCTGCTGAAAGGACATGCCAGGAGTATGGCGGGTTCGGCTATCCGGCAAAGATGTAATTCGTTTAAATTCAAGCAAGGTTCATGTATAATTATTGTAAAATTGAGATATTGAGGCGTTGACAATGGAAAAAGACAATCTTAATCGAGATCAGCTTTACTTATATGAAGAAATCATGACTGGCCTTAAACAATATATTGATAACCATGGATTAAAAGAAGGAGATCGAATCCCCACTGAAAAAGAGCTGGGAGATTTGTTTAAGGCCAGCCGTATATCCATCAGACGTGCCATCAAAGAATTAGTGGAGGAAGGTACACTGAAAATTGTCAGAGGCAAAGGGACATTTGTAAGCGCTCAAAGAAAAGAAATTCACTTGCTGGATTTGCAAGGTTTTACAGAAGGGTTGACGACCGACAATGATACGATTAGGAAAGATATCATTTCAGTCCAGAGGGTGAATGGGAATGATGATTTAGACCGGATCTTTGGAAATCAATATGATGAATATATTGAACTGGTAAGAAAAGTGTACCGCAATGATCAGGCGCTAAGCCTTGACTTCGCCTATTTGCCTACTGACCTTTATCCGGGTATCGAAGAAAAAATCACACATGAAAGTTCGACCTTCTCCATTATTCATGATGATTATGGAGTAGAGTTCAAAAAGGTGAATAAGAACCTGGAGTTTGTTCATCCTGATGAAGAACTGCAAGAACATTTAAAGGTGAACAGCTTAAATCTGCTCATTCTGGTAGATAAAGTCATTTACGGTGAACACGATGCACCTGTCCATTATTCTAAATACTATTTAATTGCTGAACGGGTGAAATTAAGATTGGAACATATCATTGACCAAAATTAAATAAAGGGATGAAAGACATGTATAAAGCAGTTATTTTTGATTTTGACGGGCTGATCTTAGATACGGAAACCTTACATGTGGAAATCTATCAAGAAATGTTTAATGACCATAAGATTGAATTTCCTTATTCAGAATGGATTGAGAATATCGGTTCAAAAAGCAAATTCACTATCTATGATTTATTAGAAAGGGAACTTGTCTCCGTGAAGGTAGACCGTGAGCTATTGAAAGTCCATAACCAGCAAAAGTTTTCAGAACGGGTTAGCGCTCTCAAGGCACGGCCGGGGGTTATTGATTACCTGAATGCCGCAAAAGCCGCCGGGCTAAGGATTGGACTCGCATCAAGTTCCACCAGTGAGTGGGTGACGGATCATTTATCGAATCTTAATCTGATTGATTATTTTGAAACGATCAGAACGGCAGATCATGTTGAATTCGTAAAGCCGGACCCTGCTTTATATAAGTTAGCTGCGGAAGACTTGGGTGTTTCACCTTCAGAGTGCATTGCGTTTGAGGATTCTGCAAATGGAGCATTGGCTGCAGTTGAGGCGGGACTGACATGTATTATTGTTCCCAATCATACGACCCGGCATCTGGAGTTTCCAAAGGTGAAACAACGATTGAACTCCATGAGTGATGTATCATTCCACCAATTGCTGGAAGAAATGAATAGTCATATTGACAAGGAGACGATTTAAATCAATCATTCCCCGCAAACTTCTTATTCAATAGACTATATGCGGTCTACATGTAAATTGTCCTGCGTGTAGACGTGCATTATCTCCTAGTATGGAGCTCCCCTTTATTGAACTTCTTTTCAAGATGGAATTAGTAAGATACCCCAATTTTTAATGAGAATAGACGACATATCGGGTCAAAAAGCAATTGCATCAGGCAATTGCTTTTATTTTTCATGAAGATAGATGGGAAAAAACTGAATTCTTAGAGATGAGGGGGATCGTCTCCTGAATTAGGAAACATTTTTTGGAAGGACTTATGGTCATGATTCAGATCGTTTTCAGCGGCTGCGATTGAACCATAATGTCCATATTGTCCGGAAACAGCGGTTTCATAACCGGATAGTTTAAAAACAATCGAGTCCACCGTATGATGTACAATGAATAGATAGAAAAATTTTGGATGAGACTTAAACTGAATGGACTGTACATAAGAAAAGGTCAGGAGATGCAGGACATGATGCTGGAAGGAAGAAATCTATGAATAAAATTATGATAATAGAAGATGATCCGAAGATTGCTGAGCTTTTGAAATCTTCAATTTCTAAATATGGATATGATGTAATCAGGGTGAACGATTTTGATCGTGTAATGGATGAGTTTCACCAATTTGAACCGGATCTGGTTCTCCTTGATATCAACCTGCCCAGTTATGACGGCTATTATTGGTGCCGGCAAATAAGAAGAAAGTCCATTTGTCCGGTCATCTTTATTTCGGCCAGGGTAGGGGAGATGGATCAGGTGATGGCATTGGAAAATGGCGGCGATGATTTTATTACAAAGCCTTTCCATACAGAAATTGTCATGGCTAAAATACGGAGCCAGCTTCGCCGTGCCTATGGAGAATATGCTTCTCAAACAGAAGAGAGGATGTTGGAACGAGAAGGGTTGAAGTTTTTTCCGGAAAGGCTGGAGCTGATATATGAGACTAAATCGGTATCTTTGTCCAAGAAGGAAGCAGATATTGTCGAAAGCCTGATCGAGCGTTATCCTCGTGTAGCAGGAAGGGAAGATTTGCTCGAAAAGTTGTGGGATGACCATGCCTATGTAGATGAAAACACATTAAATGTTAATATAACCAGGGTTAGAAAGAAATTTCAGGAAGTAGGGATTAAAGATGCGGTTGAAACGGTCAGGGGTGCCGGCTACCGGCTGAATATCTCATGGGCGAAGGCGGGAGAAAAATGAAGATTTTTTTAAAAGAACATTCAGGACTGATCATGGTACAGGTGTTCCAATTCATTGTCGTCATATCGGTACTTTGGCTTGGCGGATACCGTGAATTCAGCACAGCCTTATACGCCTTTTTCCTGGGTTTCTTCTTTCTTGTTTGTTACCTCTGCTATCAATATTTCAGCCGCCTAACGTTTTACAGGAGACTCAGCATGCCGCTTGAATCACTTGATGATTCTTTTCAATCAACGGAACGGACGCCGCTGGCAGCAGCTCTTGGCACTCTCCTGAGAGCTCAGTATAAGCTCTATCAAAATCAAATAAACACTTTGGAACTTCAGCAAGAAGAGCATCTCAAGTTTATGGATCAGTGGGTCCATCAGATGAAAACCCCTCTTTCAGTAATCGAACTTACCGCTCAAGGTTTGGATGAACCAGATTCCTCCAATATTCGTGAAGAAACAGATCGAATGAAAACGGGTCTGAATACGATTCTTTATATGGCGCGTTTCCGTTCCATTGAGCAGGATATACATATTAAACCTGTAGAATTATCTCGAATTGTCCAAGAAGTAAACAAAGAAAATAAGCGATTCTTTATCAGGAATCAGGTTTACCCGAAGCTTGATATGGAGAAGAAGAAGATCATAGTCGAAACAGATGAAAAGTGGTTGTTTTTTATGATTTCACAACTTATTAACAACGCTGTGAAATATTCTTCCGGGAGAAGCAGCAATATTGATATCTCCATTTATGAAAAGGAAGGAGAGGTCGTTACAGAGGTAACGGATTATGGTGCAGGGATTCCGGAAACAGATAAAAGGCGTGTATTTGATCCCTTTTATACAGGAGAAAATGGAAGGAAATTCAGAGAATCCACAGGAATGGGCTTATATTTGACAAAGCAGGCAGCAGATTATCTCGGACACCGAATTGAGTTGGAATCTGAGGAGGGAAAATGGACGACATTCCGCTTGATTTTCTCCCCGGCTCAAAACCTTACAACCGTGTAAGGAAAGTGAAAGAAGAATCGATAGTTGATAAAGGTTCATCGCCGGTATACTGATTACAGATTATAAAACAAATATCAGAAGGGAGATCCTCGAATGCTGAATTTAAAAAAGGTTAGTAAAGTATATGAGGGCAAGGTCACATACCGTGCGATAACAGATATAAATCTGACAATTGATGAAGGAGAGTTTGTAGGAATAATGGGGCCGTCAGGAAGCGGGAAAACAACACTGTTAAATATGATTGCCACAATCGATGAGCCTACAACAGGTGAGATCCTGATCAATGGAAATAAGCCGCATCAGCTTAAGAAAGATGAGCTGGCTAAATTCCGGCGCCGTGAACTGGGATTCGTATTTCAAGAATTCAACCTGCTTCATACGTTAACGGTTGAAGAAAATATCATCCTTCCTTTGACATTGGACGGAGTAAACGTGAAAGAAATGAAGCAAAGAGCGGGCGAAGCAGCTGAAAAACTTGGCATTACTGAAATCATGAAAAAAAGGACCTACGAAATTTCGGGGGGACAAGCACAAAGAGCAGCTGTGGCCAGGGCAATGATCCATCATCCGAAGTTGCTGCTCGCTGATGAACCCACAGGTAACTTAGATTCCAAATCATCTAAAGATGTCATGGAAATGCTTGAGACGATTAATCAGAAAGACGACACCACCATGATGCTGGTAACCCATGATCCTCAAGCGGCCAGCTAC
>NZ_JABMCR010000029.1:6810-23881 GCF_013179555.1 Bacillus haikouensis | reverse complement strand
GGTTGATTGGAGTGCAAGACGAAGACTCCTGCGGGAAAAGCGAGACAGGTGAGACCCCACAGGAGCGTATGCGACGAGGAGGCTCACCGGCCGCCCGCGGAAAGCGAAGTCTTGCACGGAAATCATTAGCGGTATTATGAACATACGCTGAAATTGTTCCTCTTTATCTCGTGGTCATTAGTTTTGTCCCAGCCTCTTTCATTTTATAAGATTCCCATCACGTCAAGCATGACTGCGATGATTAAAATCGGAGCAATAAAACGGATAAGGAAATACCATGTTTCGAATAGTCCTCTCTTCAACCCGCTTCCCCGCTTTAATTCTTCATAAAGAGCCGTCTTTTTCATCTTGACCGGGATGAACAAAGCGATAAGCAGGGAACCGACCGGCAGCAGGACATTACTCACTGTAAAGTCAGCCAGATCGAAAATCGTCTTACCGAAAATGATGACATCGCTTAATACGCCATAGGATAATGCAGACGGGACGCCGAATGCGAAAATCGCGAGTCCGATGATCCACGACCATTTCTTGCGGAGTGCCTGATCTCCCTTGGCAATGACCGAAACGATAATTTCGAGCATGGAAAAGGCTGATGTCAGTGCTGCAAAAAGGAATAATACTAGAAATGCGATAAAGAACAGCATTCCGAATGGCAGCTGGTTAAAGATGGTCGGCAGGACATTGAATAACAGAACAGGTCCTGCTCCAGGCTCGAGGCCGAATGAGAACACTGCCGGGAAAACGGCCAAACCGGCCAGAAGTACGATAAAGATGTTCATCGCTACAATGGAAACAGCCGAACGGGGTAGGCTTTGATCTTTCGGTAAGTAGGAGCTGTACGTCACCATTACCGAAACCCCGACGCTTAATGTGAAGAAGGATTGTCCCATTGCTTCCAGTATTGTTTGGGATGTCACTTTGGTAAAGTCAGGCTGAAGAAGGAATGTAATGCCTTCCATTGCGCCATCAAGTGTTACTGCCCGGATCACCAGGATGATGAATAAAACAAAAAGTGCAGGCATCATGATCTTGCTTGCTCGTTCGATTCCATTCTGCACCCCTTTGGCAACGACGAGGATCGTCATAAGGATGAAGATAAGTTGAACGAATATACTCAAACCGGGATTTGAGATCGTGGCGCCGAACAGTTCGCCGTATTGTTCGGAGGTGAGGCCGTTCATTTCTCCTGTTATCGCTTTGTATAAATAAACGACGATCCACCCTCCAACGACGCTGTAGAAGGATAGAAGAATGAAAGATGTAACCATCCCCAGAATACCTACCCAGTGCCATTGGGTGCCGGGGGCGATTTTTTTATAAGAATCGATAGCATTGCTTTGAGCTGTACGGCCAATTGAAAATTCTGCCAGCAATAACGGAAGGCCGAGTAGTAAAGTAAATAGGATAAAGATCAGGAAAAAGGCTCCGCCCCCGTTTTGACCGGCTGTATAAGGGAATTTCCATATGGCCCCCAACCCGATTGCAGAACCGGCTGCAGCCAGGATGAAGCCAAACTTTGATGACCATTGTTCACGTTGACTCATATTCAATCTCCTTTCTGTTCATACATTTTCATAGAATTCCGCTTTGAAATAAAAAAATCGCCCCTACAAAATGTAGGGACGATTTGATATCGCGGTACCACCCTAGTTATGAGAAAATGTTCTCATCACTCGAATAAAATAACGGCTGTGCCGTCTTTTGATCACGTCAAAAGAAGCTCCAGAATCGAAATTCGCTCATCATCTTTGTACCGGTTTCCACCAACCACCGGCTCTCTATCACAGGGAAATGTTCGCTACTAGTTTCCTTCAAAGCTTGTTCAATATTAGGTTATTCAAGTTTTATCATGAAACGAAACAACTTGTCAATAAATTTCGAAAATACAAATTTTGTATTTCCCCTGGTATACGAAGACAATTACAATGTTCACCTGCATTGTTTCTGACATCTTTCTCTTGTAAAATAGCTAACAGAATCTCTGCGAAAATTTGAACGGAAAAGGTGTTTGGAATGAAAAACTTCATTGTGATCGGCGCCGGGATCCTCGGTGCATCCACAGCTTATCACCTCAGCAATAGAGGTGCACACGTTACGCTTATAGACAGAAAGGACGCAGGACAGGCTACAGACGCGGCAGCGGGAATTGTCTGCCCGTGGCTGTCGCAAAGGCGCAATAAAGATTGGTACCGGCTCGCCAAGGGCGGGGCGAAGTATTATCCACAATTGATAAAGGAACTTGAAACACTAGGTGAGATAGAAACAGGTTACCGCCGGGTAGGGGCGATCAGCCTCCATACCGAAGAAAAAAAACTCGACAAAATGATGGAACGGGCAGTGAAAAGGCGGGAAGCTGCACCTGAGATCGGAGACATCACGAAATTGAGTGCCGTTGAAACGAAAAAAAGATTTCCGTTACTTTCAGAAGAGTTTGCAGCCGTCCATGTAAGCGGGGCGGCAAGAGTAGACGGAAGGGCGCTTCGTCATGCATTGATAAGGGCCGGTGAGAAAAAAGGTGTGGACTTACGATATGGAGATGCCAGGCTTATAAAGGATGACGATTGCATAGCTGGCGTGAAGCTGGATCAGGAAATACTTCAAGCTGATTCAGTCATCGTGACGGCTGGTGTGTGGGCGAAGGAGTTGTTCGCTGAAGCAGGAATTGATTTTCTGGTGTCTTCGCAAAAAGCACAGATTCTTCACTTGGAAGTGCAGGATGCAAACAGCAGTCACTGGCCGGTTGTCATGCCGCCGGGCAGTCAATATCTTCTTGGTTTTCCGGGAGGCAAAGTGGTTGCGGGGGCCACTCATGAAGACGAAGCCGGTTTTGATATAAGAGTGACAGCAGGCGGGATGCATGAAGTCCTGCACAAAGCGATCGAGACTGCTCCGGGTCTCCGCTGCAGCGAGGTTGTTGAAACCAGAGTGGGCTTTCGCCCCTTCACCCCTGGATTTCTGCCGGTATTCGGCGCTGTTCCTGGAATGGAAGGTGTATTTACAGCAAATGGGCTTGGCGCATCCGGATTGACTGTCGGGCCGTATCTGGGCTCTGAACTGGCCAAGCTCGTGATGGGAGAGGAGACGGAACTCGACCCTGCAGATTACAGTGTCGCCGACGCAATCGGCTGATCTGAAACGGACATGTGCCGAGTCACGATTTTCCTCTATCTTCTGCAGGCGGGGACCTTTATAATAGAGTGAGTGTGTATTGATAAAAAAACATTAGTTTATATAGAAAAGGTGTAATCATATATGAGTTTATTATCTGTTAAGAATTTAACCCACGGTTTCGGTGACCGTGCGATTTTCAATGATGTATCTTTCCGATTGTTAAAAGGGGAGCATATCGGGTTAATCGGGGCAAATGGAGAAGGAAAATCAACCTTCATGAATATCATCACCGGGAAGCTTGAGCCAGATGAAGGAAAAGTGGAATGGGCAAAGCGCATCCGAATCGGGTATCTGGATCAGCATGCACAGCTGAAACAGGGTATGTCGATCCGTGATGTCTTGAAAACCGCTTTCCAGTACCTTTTTGATATGGAAGCGGAAATGAATGAACTGTTCAACAAAATGGGAGACGCATCCCCTGAAGAGCTTGAGGAACTGCTCGAAGAAACAGGCACTCTTCAAGATGCGTTGACGAATAATGACTTCTACATCATCGATGCAAAGGTAGAGGAAATCGGACGCGGCCTCGGACTCGATGACATCGGCCTGGATAAGGATGTCCATGATCTGAGCGGCGGGCAAAGAACAAAGGTCCTGTTGGCCAAGCTTCTCTTGGAGAAGCCTGATATTTTATTACTGGATGAGCCGACCAACTATCTTGATGAGCAGCATATCGAATGGCTGAAGAGATATCTTCAGGAGTATGAAAATGCGTTTATCCTGATTTCGCATGATATTCCATTCCTGAACAGCGTCATCAACTTGATCTATCACATGGAAAATCAAGAGTTGAACCGCTATGCCGGGGATTACCACGAATTTAAGAAAGTTCATGAAATGAAAAAGCAGCAGCTGGAATCAGCATTCAAAAAGCAGCAGCAGGAAATTTCACAGCTGAAGGATTTCGTTGCACGTAACAAAGCCCGTGTATCAACGCGTAACATGGCAATGTCACGTCAGAAAAAGCTTGATAAAATGGACGTCATTGAATTGGCTGCTGAAAAGCCTAAGCCCGAATTCAACTTCAAGCCCGCAAGAACCGCTGGCCGCGTCATTTTTGAAACGAAGGATCTTGTCATCGGATATGATACGCCATTGTCAAAACCCCTTAATTTAAAAATGGAGCGCGGACAGAAAATAGCTCTATCCGGTGCTAACGGAATTGGAAAGACAACTTTACTGAGAAGCATATTGGGAGAAATCCGTCCGATCTCCGGTTCCGTAGAACTGGGGGACTACCTTCACATCGGTTACTTTGAGCAGGAAATTAAAACGCAAAACTACAATACTTGTATTGAAGAAGTTTGGAATGAATTCCCGTCCTTCAATCAGGCTGAAGTGCGTGCTGCGCTTGCGAAATGCGGGCTGACGACGAAGCATATCGAAAGCAAAGTAGAGGTGCTCAGCGGCGGGGAAAAAGCCAAGGTCCGCCTCTGTAAGCTGATGAACAAAGAGAGCAACGTACTCGTCTTCGACGAACCGACCAATCACCTGGACGTAGAGGCGAAAGAAGAGCTGAAACGCGCCTTGAAAGAATACAAAGGCAGCGTGCTTCTAATCAGTCACGAACCTGAATTTTATAACGATGTTGCTACTGAAGTATGGAACTGTGAATCCTGGACGACGAAATTGTTTTAATTAATATGGAAAATGCTCCCACTGAAAAGGGAGCATTTTTTTTATTAAGCTTTCCTCAATCGTTCAACACCTCTACCAATGAAGAATAACCATAATCCTCTAACCTTAAATCATCAAAGCTGTGCTTCATATGAATATCTATCAGTTCAAGCAGTGTCTTTGAATCTCTCTGTTCGATGGCTTTGACCATTTCTTCGTGTTCCCGAAATCGGACGTTTTCACCTGGTTCCACGTGGTAGAACACATCAAATAGAAATAGATAAACATTTGATTGAGTGAGCATCTCATCCATATAGCGGATGAGAAATTTGTTTCCGCTGACTTCCGCCAAGAACAAATGAAACTGTTTATTCAAGTCAACATAATTTAACAGGTCTTTTTGTTTATATGTTTCTTGTTCAAGCTCCAAGAACGAATGAAGCTTCGCGATATCGGTTTTTCGCACGTTGGGAAGACCATATTTCACAGTAAGAAATTCCAGCTCTTTTCTCAATTCGAAGAACGAAATGATTTCTTCCCTAGTCGGATGAACGACAAATGCACCACGATTCGGTATGTTCTGGACCAGTCCTTCCTGCTCAAGCCGTTTCAATGCCTGCCTGATCGGTGTTCTGCTGACGTACATAGATTTTGAAATCGTCTTTTCGACAAGCTGCGTCCCAGGAGCGATTTTACGGGCAAGTAAAGCATCTTTCAATTGATGGTAAACCTTGTATTCAGCTGTATCTTTCTTCTTCACATCCATCATCCATTCAATCAAATTCATACCTACTATAATAGCCGAAAAAAACGAGCATATCCAAAATTTCAATAAATTTCGTCAATCGTTCTCTTATGGAATAAGGTCTAAAGGTGAACGCTCGGCTTCCTCCCGGCGGAAAGAGCGGTCACTGTTTAAAACAAATAGAAACACCTGGTTTTTGAAGATTAAATTTTCTGAAAATATATTGACAATTTTCAGTAAAGACGTTATCTTTTGAGTAGTTGAATATAACACGAATTACAACGAACGAATAAATAACGTTATATAAATATGGATTTATATAATAATCATAATCAAGGGAGGCATGGAACTTGATTTTGCATGAGATTGAAACGGCCGCTCGAGATCGAATAGAACGCCTTCAGTTGGAAAGACTTCAAAAAACAGCCAGCCTGGTTTATGGCTCCGTCCCTTTTTACCGGAATCACTTTAAACAGAGAAACCTGCACCCGGAAGATATCCGCTCTTTGGCAGATTTAAAAATGTTACCGCTTACAACAAAGAAAGATTTGCGCGACCACTATCCATTTGGTCTTTTTGCCGTCAAGCAGGAAGAGATGGTCAGGGTCCATGCATCTTCAGGAACGAGCGGCAAGCCGACAGTTGTCGGCTATACCCAAAATGATATTGATATGTGGGGAAGCATTGTGGCCCGTGCCATTGCGATGGCTGGCGGCAGGCCGGGGAGTGTGCTTCATAATGCATATGGATACGGATTGTTTACAGGCGGACTCGGTCTTCACTATGGAAGTGAGAAACTTGGGATGATCACCGTACCTGTATCCGGCGGCAATATGGACAGACAAATCACATTGATTGAAGATTTCAAGCCTTCGGTGATATGCGGGACGCCTTCTTATGTCCTGAACCTTGCAGAAACAATCGAGTCCCAGGGAAAAGACCCTGCTGCATTATCATTGGAGTTCGGTATATTCGGGGCTGAGCCGTGGTCGGATAAAATGAGGGACACTCTAGAGAATAAACTGGGGATCAAAGCTTGTGATATCTACGGATTAAGTGAAGTGATCGGACCGGGAGTCGCCATGGAGTGCCCTGAATCCCAAGACGGCCTTCATGTGGCAGAGGATCATTTCCTGGTGGAAGTCATTAACCCGGATACTTTGGAGCCGATGCCTGAAGGTGAAGCGGGAGAGCTTGTGTTTACAAGTTTGACGAAGGAAGCGTTCCCTATCATCCGATACCGGACAGGCGACATTGCCTCGATTCGTTACGAAACCTGCTCCTGCGGGAGAACGACGGTCAAGATGTCGAGGGTCAAAGGACGTGTCGATGACATGCTGATTATCAGGGGAGTGAATGTGTTCCCTTCCGAGATGGAGCATTATCTTCTTGGATTAGAAGAACTTGCCCCCCATTATCAGCTCCATTTAAAGAAAAAAGGTCCGCTTGATACAGTGGAGCTTCATGTTGAAGTCAGCCAGAAATTCTTTGAAGGGGCATCAGGGGATATACAGCATGACAATGTTCTTGAATTGACTTCGAAGGTGAAAAGGGTGATGAAGAACCGCTGCCTCGTTTCGATGGACGTCAGCGTGAGGGCGCCGAAAGAAATACCGCGTTCAGAGGGAAAAGCAATCAGGATCGTGGATCTGCGCGAAGAAGCGGTGCTCCCATAAAAAAATTGTCTCCCTCATCTATTCCATATGAAAAGAGATTCGTGAAAACAGTGTGATAAAGGAGGCAGTATTATGAGTAATCTGTCGGGACAGATGACCGAAGAAGAGCACATGACACATTTTATGAAGAAAATTGAAAATGATGAAAAAATCGAGGCAGATGACTGGATGCCCGATGAATACCGGAATGCCTTGATAAAGTTGATTTCCATGCATGGTATCAGTGAAATCATGGGCGCACTTCCGGAAAAGGAATGGGTACCGAAAGCGCCTTCGCTGAGAAGGAAACTGGGCATCATGGCGAAGGTACAAGATGAGATGGGGCATGGACAGCTCCTGCTCCGTGTTGCAGAGGATCTGATGAAACCTTATGGAAAAACAAGGGAAAATATCATGAGGGATTTATTTTCAGGAGATTTAAAGTTTCATAATGTTTTTCATATGGAAGCACCGACATGGGGAGACGCCGGGCTTATCGGCTGGCTCGTCGACGGTGCAGCCATCATCTCGCAGACAAATATGCTGGGGGCCTCATACGGACCTTATGCACGTGCATTGAAGCGGATTTGTGCGGAAGAAGTCTTCCACGCCCAGCATGGTGAAGCAATCATCATGGCTCTTGCAGAAGGAACAGACGAGCAAAAAGCTCTCGTACAGGATGCAGTCAACCGATGGTGGGAAGCACTTCTGATGTTTTTCGGGCCGGCTGATGCAAAAACAACCGGATCTTCGAAACAGGATATCACCATTAAATATAAAATCAGAACGAAAACAAATGAACAGCTCCGCCAGGATTTCTTCACCAAATATGTGCCAAGGATGCTCTCTTTGGGACTGACACTTCCTGACGAAACGATGTATTACGACGAAGAGAAGGAGCTGTGGGTATATAAGCAGCCAGACTGGAGCAGATTCAAAGAAATCATCCGCAATAATGGGCCGAAATCGAAGGAACGTCTTCGCCTGAGGGAGTTGTCCTATGACAACAATGCCTGGGTACGCGAAGCGCTGAGTCCAAGCGGGAGAGTCAGTTAGAAGGGAATGAAGGAGATGTCTGACAAGGGGCAGAATTTTTACCAGGAGTTTGAAGTGTTCAGCAAACGTTCGGACGGGGCGCCGATGCAGCATCAATTCAGTCTGCTTGCCCCGAATCATGAGCTGGCGATGGTAATGGCACAGGAGAATTTCATGAGAAGAGAGCCGGTAGCGGACATTTGGATCGTAAAACGGTCGGATCTCCGAATGATGACACCTGAAGAAAGAGAAAGTGTAAAGCGGCTGGATAACAAGGATTACCGGAATGCGAAAGGATATGGATACCTTAAGAAGAAGTGGCGTCAATACGAACAGGAAATGCTTGATGAGAAAGAAATCATGTCCTGGGGAGAGTTGGTGAAGAAGAAATGATTGTAAAGAGCTCGGATGAAATCCCGAATAAACAGTATAAAGAAGCACTGCTGAATTTGCTCTATCAGATGGCGGATGATGACTTTATCCTTGCATACCGCGGCTCAGAATGGCTAGGACTCGCACCGCATATCGAGGAGGATGTCGCATTCTCTTCCATTAACCAGGATACGATGGGTCATGCCACCATGTATTATCAGCTGCTTGAAGAGCTTGGCGAAGGAAGCCAGGATGCACTGGCTCATGCCCGCCCTTCAAATGAAAGAAGAAACGCGATTCTCCTGGAGGAAGTGAACGGGCCGGGGAATTATTTGAAAGAACCCCGCTACGATTGGGCATTTGCCGTGGTCAGGCACTATTTTTACAGTGTTGCGAAAAAGGTGCGGATCGATTCACTGAAAAACTCTTCATATGAACCATTGGCACAGCTCGCCATCAAAATCAACACGGAACTATACTATCATCTGCTTCATTGGAAGACATGGTTCCTGCAGCTGGTGAACGCCGGCGGGGAAGCATCGTTCCGAATGAAGGAAGCGATGGAACGAGTACTTGATGAATTTCAGGGGGTCCTGACACTGGGGCCGGCAGGTAAAGAAATGGCCGTCATGGGATTGATCGAGGGAGAAGAAACTCTAAATAAGCGCTGGGAACTGGCCCTTCAGCCTGTCTTCCAATCTGCGAGTCTCGCATTTCCGCCAAAAACAGCCATGAAAAAAGGCGATGGCAGGAAAGGCGAGCATACAGATGAACTGGATCAAGCATTGTCTACTCTAAGCGAAGTGTATAACTCAGATCCTGCAGCAACCTGGTAAAGGGTGATCAGAAATGACAGAAATGATTTGGAATGTCCTTCATACGGTGAAGGATCCGGAAATCGATTCAATAAGTATCGTAGATTTAGGAATGGTAAATAGAATTATAGAGAGAGAGGGCCGGGTCACGATTGAATTGCTCCCTACCTTCATGGGCTGCCCGGCACTCGACATCATTAAAGCGAATGTGGTGAAAGCCTGTAAGGATCAGTTGGGGGCAGGAGAAGTGGATGTGAAATTCGTATATACCCCGCCCTGGACGTCCAGCCGGTTAACGGAAAAAGGCCGTGAAAGCCTCAAGGAATTCGGCATCGCGCCGCCGCCGAGAAACTTCACCGGAGAAGAAGACTGGCAGATTCACTGCCCTTACTGTGATTCTCCATACACATCAATGGAAAACCTCTTCGGTCCAACCGCCTGCAGGAGCATCCTCTACTGCAAGCAATGCAAAAACCCGTTTGAGGCAATGAAACCCATATCGACCATGGTATGAAGAAAAGCGGAGGCGGCTCACCGGTCGCCCGCGGAAAGCGAAGTCTTCCACGGAAATCAACAGCGGTGATAAAAGTCCAAAAAAACAAAATTTGAGGAGAGATTCTAAATGGTAAAGCTAATCGCATTATACAAACACCCTGAAAACAAGGAACAATTCGACGAGCACTACTTCAACACCCATGCCCCTATTACTGCCAAAATCCCAGGCTTAAAAGAAATGAAGGTTACAAGAATCACAGGATCGCCGATGGGAGGAGAAGGCAAGTACTACTTAATGTGTGAAATGTATTATGAAAGTCACGAAGCATTGAAAGCAGGATTGAAATCCGATGAAGGGAAAGCTTCCGGAAAGGATCTGATGGGCTTTGCGGCCGAGTTGGTCACGCTCATGATCGGTGAAGAAGTGAATGAGTAAGCAAGAATACATTGCAGTCAGTGAAAGGGACGGTCTGGGGTTTATCGAACTGAACCGCCCCAAGGTACTGAATGCCATCAATCGTCCCATGGTTTCAGAAATCGTTGAAGCTTTTGAGGAGTTTGACCGGAACGACAATGTAAAAGTAATCATTTTATCCGGGAAAGGCAGAGCTTTCGCCGCAGGTGCTGATATTGATGAAATGTCTGAGGACGGCGCCGTTGATCTGGAACTCCTCAATCAGTTCACTGAATGGGACCGCCTCGCATGGATCAAAAAGCCGATCATCGGTGCTGTTCAGGGCTTCGCGCTTGGCGGTGGATTTGAACTCGCACTGTGTTGTGACATGTTGTTTGCAGCAGAAGATGCAAGTTTCGGATTTCCTGAAGTCAATCTTGGTGTCATGCCCGGGGCAGGAGGAACTCAGCGTTTAACTAAACTCATTGGAAAATCGAGAGCGATGGAGTGGCTTCTTTCAGGTGACAGCTTCACCGCGGACCAGGCACTCGAATGGGGCGTTATCAACCGTGCGATTGCGCCGGAAATATTAATGGAAGAGACAGAGAAGTTTGCGAAGAAACTGGCAGCCAAGCCGCCGCTCTCCATAAGATTGATCAAAGAATCCGTCCATAAAGCGGTTGATTATTCTCTTTACGAAGGAATGCAGTATGAACGGAAGAATTTCTACCTTCTATTTGCCTCAGAGGATCAAAAAGAGGGCATGAAAGCTTTCGTCGAAAAACGCAAACCACATTTCAAAGGAAGGTAAGGAGGCTGCATCATGTACGAAACCATTAAATACGAAGTGAAAAACTGTGTAGCCTGGATCACCTTGAACCGCCCGGATAAACTGAATGCTTTCATCCGCCAGCTAAACCTTGAAGTCGGGAAAGCGGTAAAAGAATCATCCCGCAGCCAGGACGTAAGGGCAATCGTGATCACCGGTGAAGGCCGTGCCTTCTGTTCAGGTCAGGATTTGAGTGAAGTGGATGAGTCGATGGACCACGGAGAAGTACTGCGAAATAACTACGGACCGATGGTGAAGGAAATCGAGACTTGTGAGAAGCCGGTAATCGCGGCTGTTAACGGGGTGGCAGCTGGAGCAGGCTTCTCCCTGGCGCTTGCATGTGATTTCAGGCTTGTATCGGAAAAAGCAAGCTTCGTTCAGGCGTTCGTCCACGTCGGATTGGTACCTGATTCAGGCAACCTCTACTATTTAACGAATCTAGTAGGCTATGCGAAAGCACTCGAGCTCGCTGTTTTTGGCGAGAAGATCACCGCAGAGCAGGCTGAAAAGCTTGGATTGGTGACGAAGCTAATCACGGTTGACGGCTGGCAGGAAGAAACTGCCGTGTTTGCTGAGCGGCTCGCTTCCATGCCGACGAAAGCCATCGGACTAATGAAGAGGCTCTTAAAAGGAAGTCATGATTTAGCCTTTGATGAATACTTGGAAAAAGAAGCTTACGCCCAGCGGATCGCGGGTAAGACCGAAGACCACCGAGAAGGCGTCACCGCTTTTCTAGAAAAACGAAGACCAGCTTTTCACGGTAAATAGAATTGTTGAATTTAGGGCTGTATCCAGCGGTTGCTCGGAAATTAACAGCCGCGTTTAAACAGTAAAACGAAAAAGGAGATGGGACTATGTCTACAGTAAAAGAACAAAGCTTTGAAGTACTTGAGATGAAAAGAGAGCACTATTCATTGGTAATCAACGGACAGCGTATGGAAAGTCAATCAGGGGAGACGTTCACGACTTATAATCCTGCCACGGGTGAACCGATTGCAACCGTTTCACTTGCTTCAGTGGAAGATGCAGAAAAAGCCGTTCAGGCTGCAAGAAACGCATTTGACCATGGGAAGTGGAAGAAGTTCCCGATAAACAAACGCTCCCGTGTGTTAAATAAAATTGCCGGTATCATGCGTTCACGTTTTAATGAACTGGTTTCACTTGAGATCATGGACAGCGGTAAGTCATTATCTGCTGCGCAAGGACAGGTCATGCAGGCAATCGAAGACTTCGAATTCTATGCCGGAGCGATTGTCGGCCACCGCGGAACAGTAAATAATGTACCAGGACAATTCACGAATACCGCAGAGAAAGAGCCTGTCGGTGTTTGTGCCCAAATCATTCCTTGGAACTACCCGTTGATGATGGCAGCTTGGAAGATTGCCCCTGCGATTGCGTCAGGATGCTCGGTAGTTGTAAAACCAGCGACCCTGACTCCGCTGACAGCCATCGTACTTGGTGAAATCTGTATTGAAGCGGGAGTCCCTGAAGGTGTCGTCAATATCGTACCAGGAGCCGGTTCTTCCGTTGGAAACTATCTGGTAGAGCATGAAAGAGTGGACAAAGTGGCATTTACTGGTTCGACTCCGATCGGTAAAAACATCATGGAAAAGGCGTCTCAAACACTGAAGCGTGTAACATTGGAACTGGGCGGTAAATCTCCTAATATCGTATTCGACGATGCAGATGTAGATGCTGCGGTTGATGGTTCTCTTTTCGGAATCTTCTATAATACAGGACAGTCCTGCGAAGCTCGATCCAGATTGTATGTACATGAAGATATCTATGACGAGTTCATGGAAAAATTCATCGGGAAAACGAAGAAGCTTACTCTTGGCAATCCTCATGATAAAGGTACTCATATCGGGGCAATCATTGATCAAGGTCAGCTTGATACGATCCACAGCTATGTGGAATCTGCCAAACAGGATGGTGCCACTATCGTTACCGGAGGGAAGCAGGCAAATGTCGAAGGCTTTGAAAAAGGGTACTGGTACGAACCGACGATTATCACGGATGTTCATCATGACATGAAGGTTGTGAAGGAAGAAATCTTTGGACCGGTTGTCGTTGTAATGAAATTCAAGGAAGAAAAAGAAGTGATCAAGATGGCCAATGACAGTGAATTCGGTCTTGGATCAGCAGTTTGGACCCAGAACCACGGTCGTGCCACAAGAGTGTCAAAGGCCATTCAGGCAGGTATCGTCATGGTGAACTGTCCATTCTCGGCATTCCCTGGTACACCGTTCGGAGGCTACAAGCAGTCCGGGTTCGGCCGCGAGCTTTGTGTAGAAACGCTGGACTTATATACAGAAACCAAGAGTATCATTTCCTATTTCGGAAACCGCCCGCTGAATCCATTCGGCGTATAAACATACCAGCTTGATACAGGGGTTGTCCTTTTAGGGGTCAACCCCTTATTGCAATAAAGGAGGAAACAAACATGACACAGCATATTGTTATAGTGGGATCAGGTGTAATGGGAAGAGGCATCGCCTATGTAAGTGCGGTCGGAGGCTTCCGGACAACCCTGGTTGATATTAAGCAAGAGCAGCTTGACCATGCTAAAGATGAGATCCAAGGCATTTTTGTCAAAGGGATGGACAGGGGGAAGATTTCGAACCAGGAGTATATGGAGGCACGTGAACGGCTTAGCTATTCCACCAACCTTTCCATAACAGTGCGTGATGCAGATGTAATCATTGAAGCGGTTCCGGAGAAAACGGATATCAAACGCGGAGTCTTTGAGGTACTGGATGCCCATGCTCCTGATTACTGCTATCTGGCAACCAATACTTCTACGATGAGTCCGACTGAAATCGGTTCATTCACGAAGCGTCCCGACAAAGTTATTGCCATGCACTTTTTCAATCCCGTACATAAAATGCCTCTCGTCGAAATCGTGCGTGGACTGGAGACAAGTGATGAGACAGCTGAGGTCATTGAACAGGTCGCGCGATTGATGCGTAAAGAGACAGTGGTCATCAATGAATTTCCTGGTTTCGTCACCAGCAGGATCAGCGCGCTGGTCGGAAACGAAGCCTTTTACATGCTGCAGGAAGGACTCGGGAGCCCTGAGGAGATAGATAAAGCAATCAAGCTTGGATTGAACTATCCGATGGGACCATTTGAACTGGGCGATCTTGTGGGACTTGATACACGCCTGAATAACCTGAAGTATCTCCATGAAAAGCTTGGTGAGAAATACCGCCCGGCTCCTCTTTTAGAGCAATATGTGAAGGCCGGAAGATTGGGCAGGAAGTCAGGCAAGGGTGTTTATGACTACTCCGAAACGAAGGAAAAGGAGAGCCGGCCATGAGGGAAGTCGTTATCGTGGATGCAGTGAGGACCCCGATCGGGAAGTATAAAGGGGCCTTGAAAGACGTTCGTCCGGATGACCTAGGAGCGCTTGTGATCAAGGAGCTGGTCGGCCGCAACGACGGAATGCCTGTTGAGGAGATCGAGGAAGTCGTGCTTGGAAATGCCAATGGAGCGGGAGAAGACAACCGGAATGTAGCCCGCATGTCCGCACTCCTTGCCGGTCTGCCCGTAGAAGTCGGTGCAACCACGATCAATCGTCTTTGCGGGTCGGGTCTGGATGCGGTGAACTATGCAGCCCGTGCGATCCTTGCAGGGGAAGGGAATATATTCATTGCAGGCGGAACGGAAAGCATGACGAGGGCACCCTTTGTCATGGCGAAGCCTTCTAAAGATTTCCCAAGAGGAAATATGGAAATGTTCGATACGACCATCGGCTGGCGCTTCGTCAATCCCCGCCTCAAGCAAAGATATGGAACGGATTCGATGCCGGAAACTGCTGAAAATGTAGCAAAACAATATGAAATCACCAGGGAAGAACAAGACCGGTTCGCCTTTCGAAGCCAAATGAAGGCAAAGCAGGCAATGGAAGGAGAGCGTTTTAAAGAAGAAATCGTTCCGGTAGAAATTTCGGACCGGAAAGGAAACAGCTCCCAAGTAGAAATCGACGAACATCCACGTCCCGGGACCAGCTTGGAAAAACTCGGGAAGTTATCATCCATCTTTCATGATGGAACCGTTACGGCCGGGAATGCCTCCGGTGTCAATGACGGGGCATCCGCCCTTTTAATGATGAGCAGGGACAAGGCAGAAGAGTTAGGACTGAAACCTCTTGCCCGCTACGTTACCTCTGCAATTGCAGGGCTGGATCCGTCAGTCATGGGACTCGGGCCGATCTATGCCACCCGTAAAGCATTAAAACGCGCGGGGCTCTCCCTTCATCAAATCGGGCTTATCGAGTTGAATGAAGCGTTTGCCGCCCAATCCATTGCATGTATAAGGGACCTGGGTCTCAATGAAGAAATCGTCAACGTAAACGGCGGGGCGATTGCATTCGGGCACCCCCTTGGAGCAAGCGGTGCAAGGATCCTGACAACCCTCGTTCATGAAATGAAAAAGCGCCGCACCCGTTACGGACTTTCAACAATGTGCATTGGTGTGGGACAGGGGATTGCAACGATTGTGGAAAATATAGATTGATCAAAGAGAGGGGTGCTGATTAAGGGACCTCTTTCTGTTGTTTTTTTCCAGGGCAGTTTGAAAAAATTATGCCACGAACAAAAACTAGGAGAAATTGAGCAATTATATTTAATTCTTTTCTATGGTTGTGATAATATATTTATCAAACGTAAAAAGAACGTCACAAAAGTCTTTTACAAAGTAATGGTCCAGAAGGAGAGGCATCAATGAATACCAGGTCAATGATCTTTACACTCTACGGGGATTATATACGCCACTACGGCAATAAAATATGGATCGGCAGTCTCATCCGCCTGTTGAATGAATTCGGCCATAACGATCAGGCCGTGCGTGCGGCGATTTCAAGAATGAATAAACAGGGGTGGGTCCAGGCAGAGAAGCAGGGGAACAAAAGCTATTATTCCTTGACCGAGCCAGGCGTCGACCGTATGGAAGAGGCGGCAAACCGGATATTCAAGCTCAAGCCCCAGGAATGGGATGGTAAATGGAGAATTTTCATGTACAGCATACCTGAAGAGATCCGCAGCATCCGTGACGAACTGCGCAAGGAATTAGTGTGGAGCGGATTCGGTACTCTTTCAACCTCGACCTGGATTTCTCCGAACAATTTGGAAAAACAGGTCCAGTCCCTGATCAAGAAATATGACATCAAAGAATACGTCGATTTCTTTATTGCAGAATACCAGGGTCCGAATGAAAATCAGCGATTAATCGAGAAAAGCTGGGACTTGAAAGAAATCAATGAACGTTACCAGGAATTCATCGCCCGCTACAGCCAGCAGTACATGATTGATAAGAATAAAATCAAAAAAGGCAATATGAGCGATGCCGAATGCTTCGTAGAGAGAACGAAGCTTGTCCACGAATACCGGAAATTCCTTTTTGTAGACCCGGGTCTGCCGGAAGACTTGCTGCCTGACAAATGGCTTGGAGCACACGCTGCCTCTCTATTCGGGGAATACTACAAAGAACTGGCGGAACCTGCTTCCCGATTCTTTGAAAGTGTATTCGAATACGGAAACGAGTTGAAAAACAAAGACCGCAGCTATGATATCATGGCCCATCCGCTCATCCTGGAATAAGAAACCCCTGCCTGAACCGGCAGGGGTTTTCTCATCAGTACCTTTTCAGCAGCCGGGAAATCCCCACCAAAACGGCGCCGGCTATACACGATGCATACCAGGTGAACTCGAAAGAAGGTCCGATATCAGGAAGGAGATACGTCATGGAAAGAATAAACCCCATTGCTAAAACCCCGAACATTCCTGCTTTCAAAGAATCTTTCTTCTTCGTTTCATTCTCTTGAAATAATGATTTTTTAATGATACGAAAAATCACGACTACCCCGAGAAGACTTGAAAAAAGAATGGATAATGCAATGATACCGTAAGTTGCAGGATAGACTACGTCACTTACTTCTTT
>NZ_JABMCR010000029.1:0-6714 GCF_013179555.1 Bacillus haikouensis | reverse complement strand
GTTTCATTCTCTTGAAATAATGATTTTTTAATGATACGAAAAATCACGACTACCCCGAGAAGACTTGAAAAAAGAATGGATAATGCAATGATACCGTAAGTTGCAGGATAGACTACGTCACTTACTTCTTTAAAAAGCGAAACAAGAGCCAGTATGATTCCTCGTGTAATAAGGAAGAATCCAAACAGATTCAAGGCTAAGGAAGAAACAAACATGGTCGCATCCCTCTTCTTTTCTCCAGGGAGGTTGTCGATGATTTCATCAGCAAATGCTTTTGGATCCTCACCGAATATCATCTTAGCCGTTTTGCCTTCCTGCTGCCCTTCTAAGAGATGCTCCAGGATCTCCATCAGGACCTCTTCTGATTGCTGCTCTGAAACGGTCAGCTGCAGCCTGATGTAAATAAGGAAATCCTCGTAATACTTTTCATTTTCAGGTGTCAGTCCGGTTCTCTTTTTATTGTTCATTTGGATTAACTGTTTTGCTTCAAGCATCGATATTCCTCCCTTTTAATAAAGAATTGACCCCGAATGAGATTTGCTCCCATTCTTTTGAGATCATTTCCAGTGCATCCAAGCCTTCCTCGGTAAGGGTATAATATTTCCGGTTAGGTCCCGACTCCGAAGGCTTCATTTGTCCTGTGATCAGTCTGTTTTTTTGAAGTCTCAGCAACACAGGGTAAATGGTGCCCTCACTTACATCCTTCAGACCGGCAGCCTGAAGCTTCTTTGAAAGCTCATACCCATAAACAGGCTCTTTTGATATGACGGAAAGAACACAGCCGTCAAGCAATCCTTTTAATAACTGACTCCGGATGGACATAATATGACTCCTTTTAGTATCTTGCAAAACAAGATAGCGTTTTAAAAAAATGCTACCTTGTTTTACAAAGTAGTTAATAAAAGGATATAATTTCAAGGATAATTTGTCAATATTTCAAGTGAAAAAATTTCTTGTTGTTCTTCTGGCATAATATTCAGATAGTGCTTGTCTAAATTTTTCTAAGAGTATAACATTAATTTAACGAAGGGGGATTTAAATGAACAACTTAACAGAGACTCTCGAAATAAAATATCCTATTCTTCAAGGAGGGATGGGGAATATCAGCAATGCTCCCTTGACCGCTGCCATCTCCGAAGCTGGTGCGCTCGGTACTATCGGGGTCGGGACCATGAGCGTGGAAGAAGTGGAAACGATTATTATAGAAACAAAGAAACGTACATTAAAACCTTTTGCATTAAATATTCCGATTGCAATCACACCTCATTTGCAAGAGATGGTTCGTTTAGCAGTTAAACATAAAGTGCCGGCTGTTTCCCTTTCAGCAGGAAATCCGAAGCCGCTCATTCCCTATTTTCACGAACACGGAGTAAAAGTGGTTTGTGTGGTAGCTTCCAGAAAACAAGCGAAAAAAGCGGAAGAAGCAGGGGCTGATATCATTGTGGGTGAAGGATATGAAGCGGCTGGTATTAATTCCAATCTGGAAACGACCACGCTGTCATTGATTCCGCAACTCGTTGATACCGTTAGCATACCGGTCGCAGCAGCTGGCGGTATCGGCGATGGCAGGGGACTTGCAAGCATGCTCGCACTCGGAGCAAGCGGCATCCAAATGGGCACCCGCTTCATAGCGACCCGGGAAGCGCCCTTTCATGATAACTATAAAGCTTCCCTGCTGGAGGCAAGTGATGACAGCACGGTAATTGTCGGCCGTTCAGTCGGCAAAATAAGAAGGATTATGAAGTCACCTTACTCAGCTGAGCTAATGCGAAAAGAGAAGGAAGGTGTGCAGGCTGAGGAGTTCGGACTGCTTACTTCAGAAGACTATCATCGAATCGGCGCATTGGAAGGGAAGCTGGATCAGGGATTTATCAACGGGGGACAGATATCGGGATTGGTCACGGATATTCCTTCCGTGAAAGAATTGATAGAGAAAATGGTCATTGATGCTGAGAACATTTTCGCTGGATTGGCAAAAAATAGAATAGATTGACAGCAGAGGAAGCATGGTCGTTCAGGGCATGCTTTTTCTTTATTCTGTGCTATTTAATGATAGTAAGTTAAAAAATGATTGGAACGGAAACAGCAGGTACGATTCGGGCTTCGTTTAAATTGAAATTACCGCCGTATGCGAAACGATTAAGTCGAAATTATAACTTAATAATCGAATTATGATTACCGCCATCATTCGACACACTCATTATTTCTGAAACAGAATACCCTATTCGTTCCTCTTAAAAAACGACCAAACCGCTGATGACCCTCAAAATTCTTTCTTTCATTTCCCGTAAACTATAGATATTCTTACCCAAACCGTCTATACTATTATTAATTTTTAAATTTTCCGAATATTATTGACTATTTTGTGACAAGGATGATAATATAACGTTGTGTTAACGTCGGTCTTTATTTTTATCACAAAAGGGTTTTTTAGTCTCTGAGACTACTAATCATAACTTTTTAAGAGAAAAAGGGGGATATCAATGAAGAAGAAGAGTTTGTTATACGGTGTCATGTCAATGCTCTTAGGTATGTTGGTTCTATCAGGCTGCGGAGGCAGTGAGCAGGGATCGGCAGATAAAGGTGACAAGAAATATGTCATAGGAGTCACCCAAATTGTTGAACACCAATCGTTGGATGCAGCTTTCGAAGGCTTTAAGAAGGCTTTAGAAGAAAATGGATTTAAAGAAGGCGACAATGTCGAATATGATGTTCAGATTGCCCAAGGAGACCAAAGCAATTCCCAGACGGCAGCCAAGAACCTTGTTGGTGACGGAGTCGATCTCATCTTCGCGAACTCAACCCCGAGTGCTCAACATGCATTGAATGCGACAAAGGAAATTCCGATCGTGTTCACTTCAGTAACGGATCCTGTCGGTGCTGAATTGGTTAAATCATTCGATGAACCAGGTGAAAATATCACCGGTACGACAGATACTCATCCGGAAGCGATCACCAAGACACTTTCTTTCGTTACGGATGAAATGAAAGCGAAAACAATCGGTATCATTTATAACTCTGGAGAACAAAATGCTGTCGTTCAGGCAGAAGAAATAAACAAGATCGCTAAAGAAAAAGGGGTGAAGGTCGTAGAAGCTTCTGTTTCAACGTCAGCTGATGTAAAGCAGGCAGCTGAGTCACTTACCGGCCGTGTGGATGCCATTTATATCCCGAAAGATAATACCGTAGTATCTGCGCTTGAATCTGTCATCGGGGTAGCGAATGAAAAGGACATCCCTCTATTTGTGGGAGAACTGGATTCATTAGAAAAAGGTGCTATTGCAGCGAGCGGATTCAGCTATGAAGACCTTGGTTATGAAACGGGCCTAATGGCAGTCAAGATATTGAAAGGCGAGAAGAAACCTTCTGAATTGCCTGTTCAAACTCCACAAAACTTCGAATTGATGTTCAACAAAAAAGCAGCTGAAGAGCAAGGTGTGGAATTCAAAGACGCATGGTCCGAAATGGGAGAATTTATCGAAGCAGAATAAAGGGAGGATGATGATTCGTGCCAACAGCAATATTTGCATCCTTTGAATCTGGAATCATATACGCGATTATGGCCCTTGGAGTCTACTTGTCCTTTCGGATATTGGATTTTCCTGATTTAACGGTGGATGGCAGCTTCGTTACCGGGGCTGCTGTAGCCGCCACCATGATTGTCAGCGGCTACAATCCCGTGGTCTCTACACTCACTGCGATTGTGATTGGATTTGCAGCAGGATGTATTACCGGTTTACTTCACACATTCGGCAAAATCAATGCCTTGCTGTCGGGTATTCTCATGATGATTGCTTTGTATTCAATCAATCTGAGGATCATGGGAAGATCCAATGTACCATTATTGAATCAGGAAACGGCTTTTACTGGAATAGAAGGAATGTGGGCTCCGCTTGGGATCGATACAGCAATGAATAATCTTTGGATGGCGGTAGGTCTTGGTGAGCCGCTTCCCGGGACATGGAGCATATTATTCATCATGGTGATCATAACCCTTGCCATCAAATTCCTGACAGACGCATTCTTAAAAACAGAAATCGGTTTAGCTTTGCGTGCCACTGGTGATAATCAGCGCATGATCCGAAGCTTCTCAGCCAATACCAATTTAATGATCATTCTTGGATTGGGGATCTCAAATGGCATGGTTGCTTTGTCGGGGGCGCTGATTGCACAATACAGCCGTTTTGCCGATGTCGGAATGGGAATCGGGATGATCATCATCGGTCTTGCATCGGTTATCATCGGGGAAGCGTTATTTGGTACAAAGACGATTGCCCGTACAACGCTCGCTGTCATCGGTGGAGCGATCATCTACCGCCTGGTGGTCAGTATGGCACTCAGGGTAGAATTCCTTGAAACAGGTGATATGAAGTTGATTACGGCCGTCATCGTCATTCTGGCATTGATCATGCCTAAAGTGATGGACCGTTACAAAGATAAAAAACGCAAGGCACAGCGTATGACTGAGAGGTTGAACAATGTTTCTCTGACTTCTGAAGGAAAGGGTGATGACGGTGCTGCAATTAAATCGAATTCATAAGGTGTTCAATGAAGGGACACCGGATGAAAAAATTGCCCTTGATGATATTCAGCTGACCATGAAGCCGGGAGATTTCGTTACGGTAATCGGAAGTAATGGGGCAGGGAAATCTACGTTGATGAACATCGTCTCAGGAGTGCTGCTGCCTGATGTCGGGAATGTGCTGATCGATGATCACGAGGTTTCAAGGGTGTCTGAATATAAACGCTCGAAGTTGATCGGACGTGTCTTCCAGGATCCGATGGCGGGTACTGCCCCTTCCATGACGATCGAGGAAAATCTGGCCATGGCTTATTCGAGAAACCGGACAAGGACCTTCCGGCTCGGTGTCACGAAGAAGAGGAAAGAGTTTTTCAGGGAGGTGCTGGAAACCCTGCACTTAGGGCTGGAAAATCGGTTAAACGCCAAAGTGGGTCTGCTGTCCGGCGGAGAAAGGCAGGCGCTTTCCTTATTGATGGCGACTTTTACGGAACCGTCGATCCTGCTTCTTGATGAGCATACCGCAGCCCTTGATCCGGCACGTGCAGACCTGATTACAAACCTGACAAAAGAAATTGTGGAAAACTATCAACTGACAACCCTGATGGTTACCCACAATATGCAGCAAGCTTTGGATCTGGGTAACCGTCTGATCATGATGGATAAAGGACAAATCATCCTTGAAGTCAATGAAGAGGAAAAGAAGCACCTGACTGTCGAAGGGCTTCTGAATGAGTTTCAACGAATCCGCGGAAGCAAGCTGGCAAGTGACCGCGCACTATTATCCTAAAAAAGTAACGGGATTCCATCCCGTTACTTTTTTGCGTTAAAGCGCCGCGGACAGGCCGTCATGATGTTCTTTAATAGTTGTTTAAATTTTAACAATATATTGACTATTTATAATACTGAATGTTATTATATCGTTAAATTAACGTTATATGAATATGCATGATGCGTTAGTTTAAAGGGGGAAAGCAATGAAGTCCGGATTAGCTGAAGGGTATACCGCCACAATCATGACGGAGGTGACCCCGGTCATGCATGCCCAGTTTGAAGGAGATGTGGTTCACCCTGTTTATTCAACGGTATCAATGGTGTATCACATGGAATGGGCCTCAAGGAAGATCATTCTCCCTTATCTTGAGGACGGCGAAGAAGGCATGGGAGCCAAAGTGACCGTAGAGCACTTGGCGCCTGCAGGCACTGGTTCCAAGCTTGAAATCAAAGCCGCGGTCATTAAATATGAAAGAAACATCATCCTGACCGAGGTGGTCGTGAGAGATTTCAAGAATGATAGGATGATCGGCAGGGGAGAGGTCAAACAGGTTGTCCTGCCCAAAGAGAAAATAAGGAAAAGAATCGAAAGTATATAATTTTTTTGAGCTCTAATCTGTAAGCGTTTACAAAATGTCTGGGGGAAGAGAAATGGATATGTTCGAACAAATTAAGAATCATGAACAGGTTGTTTTTTGTAATGATGAAGATACAGGACTCAAAGCTATAATCGCTATACATAACACAACACTTGGACCGGCTCTTGGCGGATGCCGGATGAGGCCATATGCATCAGTGGATGAAGCATTAAATGATGTGCTGCGCCTGTCAAAGGGAATGACCTATAAGTGTGCGGCTGCGGATGTTGACTTTGGGGGAGGGAAGGCCGTCATCATCGGTGATCCCGCGAAGGATAAACATCCAGAACTATTCCGTACGTTCGGTCAGTTCGTGGAATCATTGAACGGACGTTTCTATACAGGTACTGACATGGGGACCGAGCCGGAGGACTTTGTTTATGCACTTAAAGAGACAAACTGCATAGTCGGGGTCGACGAAGTTTACGGCGGAAGCGGGGACTCGTCGATTCCTACTGCGATGGGAGTTATCTATGGGCTTCAGGCAACCAACCAGAACATCTGGGGGTCGAGGGATCTTCACGGGAAAAGCTATGCCATCCAGGGTCTTGGTAAAGTGGGCTATAAGGTGGCGGAGCGCCTGCTGGATGAAGGTGCGGATTTGTACGTGACCGACATCAACCAGAGCTCCATCGACCAATTGATGACGAAAGCGAAAAACATGGGGGCTGCCATCAAAGTCGTATCAGGCGAGGAAATTTACTCCGTTGATGCCGATGTATTCGTTCCTTGTGCAATCGGCGGCATCATCAATGATGATACGATCGATCAATTAAAAGTAAA
>NZ_JABMCR010000289.1 GCF_013179555.1 Bacillus haikouensis | reverse complement strand
ACATATATCCCAAAGAAAAACGGTAAAACACGACCTTTGGGTATCCCGACTTTTGAGGATAAACTAGTGCAAGAGGTTGTTCGGCGAATTTTAGAAAGTATCTACGAACCTCAATTTTCAAATCATTCACATGGTTTTCGGCCAAATCGTAGCTGTCACACTGCCTTAAAAGAAATACGCAATACTTTTACGGGTACGAGATGGTTTATAGAAGGTGACATAAAAGGTTTCTTTGATAACATCGACCATCATGTATTAGTTGGACTTTTACGGAAGCGCATTAAGGATGAAAAATTAATTAATTTAATTTGGAAATTCTTAAGAGCAGGTTATGTAGAAGATTGGACTTTTCATAAAACCTTCAGTGGGACACCACAAGGTGGAATCATTAGTCCGTTACTTTCGAATATTTATCTGCATGAATTAGATAAATATGCTGCAGGGTATGCAAAATCCTTTAACAAAGGTGAAAAACGTAGGCATAATCTTGTTTATCATAACCTAGCATCAAAAATTAATCACTGTAAAAGTAAAAATAAACGTGATTGGGAACGACTAACCAAAGAAGAAAAAGCTGAAAGGCTTGGAGTATTAAAAGCTCTGTACAAAAAACTGCAAAGCCATGATAGCAAAGACCTTTTTGACCCAAACTATCGTCGAATGAAATATGTAAGGTACGCGGATGATTTTATTATCGGTGTCATTGGTAGTAAAAAGGAAGCTGAACAAATCAAGATAGATTTAACAGAATACCTTGCAGAAAAACTCAAATTGGAATTAAGTGCTGAAAAAACGTTGATAACACATAGTGAGAAAAACGCTAGATTTTTAGGATACGATATACGAGTAGCAAGAGATTGGCACAGAATGAAAATGCCAAATGGTACAAAGAAACGAAAGTTTAACTATCAAACAAAACTATTCGTTCCACATGAAAAATACATCAAAAAACTCATCGATTTAAGTGCATTGAAAATTGGCAGTAACAATGGCTGGAAACCTGTTCATCGTCCCTATCTAGTGCATAATGATGACCTTGAAATTCTTCGTACGTATAATGCGGAGATTGAGGGATTATATAATTACTATCGCCTAGCAAGTAATGCTCATGTCCTTCAGTCTTTTAGGCAAACAATGAAATACAGCATGATTAAAACGTATGCCAATAAATACAAAAGTACCGTCAGTAAAATTATTGCAAAATTTAAAATAAACGGGAAATTAGGTATACGTTATATAACGAAGGATGGTCCTAAAATTGCCTATTTTACGGAACAACGAATGGAAAAGAACTCGGAAATCAAAAAAAGTCAATGGATATAATCGAAAATACAATCGTTTACGGTGGCAGAACAAGTCTCATTGAACGCCTTTTAGCTGAAAAATGTGAGTGGTGTGATGCAGAAAATGTTCCATTGGAGATGCATCATGTCAACAAGCTCAAGAATTTGAAAGGCAAGAAACGATGGGCACAATTCATGATTGCAAGAAATCGCAAGACTATTGCAATGTGTGTGAAATGCCACCATGACTTACACAATGGAAAGTTAGATTGATAAATGGAAAGCCGTATACTCTGAGAGGAGTACGTACGGTTTGGAGGGAAGTTCTCGGAAACCAGCTCAGGTAACTAAGCAAGGCGCCGGGTGCTTACCCTACTTCAAAGAAGCATTCAGGCGATCGGCTGCATCGATCATCTGTATTCATAACCACCCGTCCGGAGACCCCACTCCAAGCAGGGAAGACATCGAGGTCACGAAGAGATTGGTAGAATGCGGGCGGATCATTGGTATTGATATACTTGATCATCTTATAATAGGAGAGAAAAAATTTATCAGTTTAAAAGAAAAAGGTTATTTATGACACTAGGATTTTTTTAATGGTTACGATATAATTATCCTTATGATTTTTGCAAATAGGTGATTCAAAAACGTAGCTCATTAAAAAGAGTCATTCTCTCTATGGATGAGTCTTTTCGTTATGTCATGAAATATCAATTATTGTAAAAAAATCGAGGATAAAGAGTTTGGACAACTCTCCTGTTAGTTAAATATAGACCAGCCAATTTGTATCAGAAAGGGAGATACCATTAATGTTTGGAACGAAAGATTTAGGAATTGACTTAGGAACAGCTAACACATTGGTGTATGTAAAAGGTAAAGGCATCGTTGTGCGCGAGCCTTCGGTAGTGGCACTTCAAACAGACAATAAACAAATCGTTGCAGTCGGGAACGATGCAAAAAATATGATCGGAAGAACACCGGGGAATGTAGTGGCACTCCGCCCAATGAAAGACGGAGTCATTGCAGATTATGAAACGACTGCTACGATGATGAAATACTACATAAAGCAGGCTGTAAAAAATAAAAGTGCCTTTTCAAGAAAACCATATGTCATGGTATGTGTTCCGTCCGGAATTACCGGTGTGGAAGAACGTGCGGTCATTGACGCGACTAGACAGGCTGGGGCAAGGGATGCGTATACGATCGAAGAACCCTTTGCAGCTGCCATCGGTGCCAACCTTCCAGTATGGGAACCGACAGGAAGCATGGTCGTTGATATCGGCGGCGGGACGACAGAAGTCGCCATCATATCCCTCGGGGGGATCGTTACCAGTCAATCCATCCGTGTGGCAGGGGATGAAATGGATGATGCCATCGTGAATTACATCCGTAAGACGTATAATCTGATGATCGGTGACCGTACTTCTGAAACAATCAAAATGGAAGTAGGTTCAGCCGGAGATACTGAAGGAATTGAATCAATGGAAATCCGCGGTCGCGATCTTTTGACAGGTCTGCCGAAAACGATTGAAGTGACGTCCGCTGAAATCGCATCTGCCCTGCATGATACGGTATATACCATTGTCGATGCAGTCAAGAGCACTTTGGAGAAGACACCGCCTGAACTCGCAGCAGATATCATGGATAGAGGAATCGTGCTGACAGGAGGGGGCGCGCTGCTCCGGAATATGGATAAGGTGATCAGTGATGAAACGAAAATGCCTGTCCTTATCGCAGAAGAGCCGCTTGATTGCGTTGCGATCGGTACCGGTAAAGCACTCGACCATATCCACCTTTTTAAAAACCGCGGTAAATAATCTTTAGATAAGAAGTGGGGACTGTTCCTTAAAAGTACTTCACATTAGTACATTAAGGCGGCCCCATCTTTTTTACGCTTAATAAATGTCGAATAAATGAATAATATGGTGAACGATATCAAAATCGAAGAAGTTTTGTTATAGTATTTAATAGAATTAATAAAGATTGAGGTGTACAGCATGCCACAATTCTTCCTGAATAAACGACTAATCATCCTGCTTGTCAGCATCATCGTTCTCGTAGCCTTAATAGGGTTTTCGTTACGGGAAAGAGACAGCATCAGCTGGCCCGAGCAGTTTGTGAAAGATATGGTAGGATTCGGACAATCATTGATTTCTAAGCCCGTCAATTACACTGCCGGAGTAATAGAAAATGTTCAAGATCTTCAAAATACATATACAGAAAATGAAAAATTGAAATCCCGCCTCGACGAGCTCGTTAAGCTTGAAACGCAGGTCAGGGACCTGAATCAGGATAATGAAGAGCTGAGAGCTGTTTTAGAAAAGAAGGAAGACTTAAGAAAGTATAATACGATTCAGGCGACGGTCATCGCAAGAAACCCAGAGCGGTGGGATGAATTGGTCACTATAAATAAAGGGGAAGTTAATGGTATCAAATCAGATATGGCCGTGATTTCTTCTTCTGGTCTGATCGGCAAAGTTAAAAGTGTAAACCAATTTTCCTCCACAGTTGAATTGATTTCGACAGACAATACAAAGAACCGGATCTCAACTGTTGTTCAAGGAAAGAAAGATGCTAATGGGTGGATTGAAGGCTATGACACTGAAAAGAAAGAAATCCTGGTGAAACGTATCCCGAAGGACTTTGTAGTGGATAAGGGTTCTAAAGTAATTACTTCTGGACTTGGCGGTGTCTTCCCTAAAGGGCTTGTGGTAGGTGAGGTCAAGGAAGTGAAACCGGATCAATACGGTCTGACCCAGACGGCTTATGTCAAACCTGCTGCTGATTTTTACCATTTAGAGCATGTTATGGTCATAGACCGCGGGATGAAGGGTGTTCCCAGCGACGAAACAGGCGAAGAAGGTAATAAGGAGGAGGAGCAATGATCAAAAGGCTTACCCTCCCTCTTGTCACCCTTCTGCTCTTTTATAGTGAAAGCCTGTTTGTCATCTTTTTTCTTAAGATTGAATCTTTTGAGGGGCGCATCATCGTTCCTCACTTTCTTATCATCTTCATACTTTTTATTTGTGTTTTCTTTCAATATAGGACTGCGTTGTTATATGCATTCATTTTTGGCTTTTTATTTGATATCTTCTATACAGAGATTAATGGAATCTATTTAGTCTTCTATCCTTTTGTCGTCTTTTTGGCACATGCCATGCTGAAAATCCTTCATAATAATTTATTTGTATTCTCACTCATTGTGATCATAAATTTATCAGTGTTGGAGTTTTTAGTATATCAAATCAATGTCATCATCCAGCGCACAGACATGACGTTCATTCAGTTTGCAGATTTGCGTCTATGGCCGACACTGGCGCTTAATGCCGTCTTTTATATCATCTTTTCCTATCCTTTTAAGGTGTTTCTTCAACGCAAACAAAAGCAACTTCTTGAAGATTGATTGTGGAATTTAGGAAGAGGGATAGAATTTATAATAGTGTTGATAATCGCGAAAAATGTCTTATGAAAAAAGGATATGCCCATGCTTATGTCGAATTTATAGACGACTGAGGTGAAAAATTACGCCATGAAAAAGAAACCAAATGTAATGATCAAGGGAACAAAGGAAGGACTCACCCTTCATCTCAATGATCAATGTTCGTTTGATGATTTAAAGAAAGAGTTGGACGAAAAGCTGTCTGCGCATTACC
>NZ_JABMCR010000288.1 GCF_013179555.1 Bacillus haikouensis | reverse complement strand
TCAAGGTGAAATAGCCGGGTGTTTCGTCTCCCTTGAACCATTTGAAGAATCCGGAGAATTCGACTGGAGCGATGTAAACATACTCACCGTCAACTTTCTGGATCTGCAGGCTGCCGAGCTCATAGTAACTCGTATTCGGCACCTGGCCGAATGCCTTCTTCATTTTGTTCCTTGCAAACTGAGGAGGCACGCTCGCAGGTGTTTTCTCTTCATCAAACGCTTCGATTTCCGTTTGGACGTCCATTTTCGCCGACTGATATTTCTCATCTGCATTGAAGACGAATGCAGTCAGGAAGTAGATTCCCATTAGCAGGCCGGCTGCGAATAATCCGCCTTTGATCATGCGTTCTTTACCGGTGGCAAAAGCAGCTCCGGCTCCTGCGGCGACAATGAACAGAATCCACATCGACGTAAAGTTACGGTCAAGGTTTGTCATGTAATAGAAGATAAATGCTCCGATGACAGCAATGATCATCGTGGCTCCGATCATAGCTGCAATGGAAGGCTTCGCATTCCCTTCCTTCTTCTTTTTTGTAAAAGTGACCGGGACCAGCAGCAGTGCCATGATCAATCCGACAATCACTGAAAATAAAAATATGTTACCCAATTTATGTTCCCCTTTCCAGGATCTATTTCTGTGTATGGTATATATACGGATGAGGGGAGGGGGAGGTTTCAAAATGTTTTGCAAGTCGAATCCATAGCCGTATCTCTGAAGTTTGTACAGATGAATTTTCTTTGTCCTTACAAGAAAATACACCCCATTTATTCCAAAATAATGGGGTGTATTTATCGCGTGATCGTTAAAATTCTACGTTATCTTGATTTTTGACGACTAATAATGTCTTTCCTTTGTCTAATTCTTCTTCAAGCTTTTGAGCTTTTGACTGTTCAAACCCAATTTCCTTCATTTTTGATATGAGTTTATCGGATTTTCCTCTGAAAATATTCTTGGTGGCGGTGCCTATTCCTGTGACACTTACTCCGATTTTATTGGAATCGTTGCTTTTTCTTGCACGCCTGTCATGGTCATTATCATGGGCAAGCATGTAAATGTCATCTTCGTTGACTCCATTTTTGTGAAGCTTATCAATTGATTCACTTAAATGTTCGTCGTTATGGAATATTTTAAATATAGGATTCAATGGAATCGCCTCCTTAAAAGCACAGATACCCTCTGTGGAATTCTTTTAAACAGGTCTAATCAATTGATGAATGAGGAAACTTTTTACAAATTCAGTGGCATTACCTTTCCACTTTAGTTCCTTCAAAAATCTGCACATCAATCGGGGCAGCCATATACTCAGGGGCTCTTCCGGCAAATGAAATAAAGTGGCTGCTGGCGTTATGTGATTCGACAGCAGCAGTGTCTTTCCAGATTTCCACCATCGTATAAGCTTGTACTTTATCTGTTGATCTCAACAGGTCATAAGAGATATTGCCATCTTCGGCTCTTGATGCTTCAACGAGTGAATCCATTTCCTCAAGGAATGCCTCTTCTTTTTCTGGATTGATTTGAAAATGTGCGTGAATGATGATCATAGTATTTCCTCATTTCTGAAATAGTTTTTGGGCTGGCGAAACCTTATATAAAACGGGACAGTGAACCTGTCCCGTTGTCCCTTATTTCCATTCGGCGATTTTTTCGATGGGCAGACGGACGGATTTGTATCCCTGGTCTGCGGCTTTTCCGATGGAAATGAGCATGACCGGGTAGTAGCGATCTTTGTCCATACCGTATGCTTCTGCGATTTGGTCTTTTTCATAGCCTCCGATCGGGTTGGTGTCGTATCCATGGGCACGGGCTGCAAGCATCAGCTGCATGGATACGAGTCCGGCATCGATCAGATTCATTTCTTTATACTGTTCTTCTGGCAGCACATCAAGCAGACCTTTAATTGATGGCAGCTGTCTATCCCTTACTTCCGCTGGCATATAGCCTTTTTCTACAGCTTCATTGTAGATTTCATCGGCATAGTCAATGCTGTTCATATCAACGAAGACAGCGATGACCGCTGAGGATGTTTTCACCTGGTTCTGATTGAACTTTGCCAGCGGAGCAAGTGTTTCTTTTCCTTCAGGGCTGTCGATTACAAGGAAGCGCCAAGGCTGAAGATTGACTGAAGACGGTGCCAATGTCGCTTCCTGAAGGATTTCCGTCATTTCTTCTTTGCTGATTTTAACGGACGGGTCGTAGTTTCTAATAGATCGGCGACCTGTGATGATTTGCTGAAAGTCTTCGATTCTCGTTGTATTCATGGTGAAAAACTCCTTTATAATTAGTATTTAATGTTCTTTACATTATGTTGAATCCGCATGAGTAACTCAGAAAGCATGGCCTGGTCTTCAGAGTTGAAGTCCTTCAGCACTTCGGAAATGAACTCCTTTTTCTCCTGACATAATGCATCGATTTGTTCCCGGCCGTCATTAGTCAGGCGGACGAAAGTAATCCGATTATCATTCGGGTTCTTTCGGCGTGAAACCAGCCCTCCAGCTTCAAGCTGCTTCAAATGCCTCGTCACAGCTGCACTGTCAATATTCACTTCTCGTTGAAGTGCCCGTTGACTGATTTCATCCACTTCGATTAACTTATGCAAAAGATCCAGGCGTGACTGACTAATGCCGGTGCAGCGCTCGAATTTCGGGCTCACTTGCTTATAGATATCATTTAATTGAATTAAGATTCTTTCCTTGTTGGTCAAAGCATCCTCTCCTTACAATATAATAATTGAGGGGTCAATGATTAATACGTCAATTAATATAATACAGTTTGTATCCGGTGTAAAGAAAAAAGCTTAGGAAGAATGAAACGGCGGCATTGAAAATGAATTGGAGATAAGAAAAAAACGCCTCGTGACTATTCACGAGGCGTTTTCGCTGTTACAGAAGCTTTTATTCATTTTCCCCGGACATGACGACGACGTCTTCGCCTTCTGAAACGGTTTTTTCGATGTGCTGTTCCCCCCACGAACAGAGCATCTGCAGAGCTGGGGCGAGTGAGTTGCCGTATTCGGTCAGGTCATATTCCACTTTAGGGGGCACCTGATTATAGATGATGCGGTTGACAACTCCGTCCGCTTCCAGTTCCCGAAGCTGCTGGGTGAGCATTTTCTGTGTGATGTTCGGCATCATGCGTTTCAGCTGACTGGTGCGAAGCGTACCGTTGTCGATAAGGTGGCAGAGGATGACGACTTTCCATTTGCCGCCAATAACTTCAAGCGCCGCTTCTACGGGAATATTGTATTTTTTCATAGAAATCCTCCTTACTGCTATATTTTTTCGTCCTATATAAACTGCTTATCGATGGTTTCATTACAGATGAATATACCATAAGCATTCAACTATTTCCTAATGGATGGTGTCGCCGTACATAGTTACTCCGCGGTACCTATGCCACTTCAAAGTGCGTACTTCCCAGAAATCAGGGAAGGGTGCATAATCGACACTGTACTTTGATGATACGACAAATTGACGAATCATCCTATAGGGTACTTGCAGGTACCTATAGAACTTCATGGTACCTACAGCACTTTAAAGTACGTAATTCCATTATAACAGGATACCATTCATACTATTGGGTACGCGGGAAGACGAAAGGCGCCTTCGGATTTCCGGATATATGTCTATAGATAATAAAGGGTTAGTTTTTTTAGCTGAAAAATGCTCTTAACAAGCATTTTGCTCCCACAATTACCTGGGGCGCCCGGTGTGAAACAAAAAAACAGACCAAAATTCTTCATTCAAGAAAAAAACTATAATAACAGGAGGAATTCTCTTATGAGTTCTCATGCACATACAATGAATCACTCGAAAACAAAAGGAGGTACCCCGGCATTATTGGCATTGGCAATCTCCGCTTTTGGTATCGGGACGACGGAATTTGTCCCGGTCGGATTACTGTCGTCGATTGCAGATGATTTATCAATTTCTATCACGCTTGCAGGATTATTGATTTCCGGCTATGCAGTCGGAGTGGCGATTGGGGCACCGATCCTTACTGCTTTGACCAGTAAAATGAACAGGAAAACGCTGCTCATGTCACTGATGGTTTTATTTATCGTCGGAAACGCGGTTTCTGCGCTGGCAACGAGCTATGAACTGCTCCTTACCGCCCGTTTCATCACCGCGTTTTCACATGGAATCTTCTTTTCGATCGGTTCGACAATCGCCGCTGATTTAGTGCCCGCAAATAAACGGGCGAGTGCGATCGCGTTCATGTTTACAGGATTGACGGTTGCGACCGTCACCGGAGTACCGCTTGGAACCTTCATCGGGCAGGCATTCGGCTGGAGAGCGACATTCTGGGGAGTGGCCCTGCTCGGAGTCATCGGAATCATTGCGAGTTCGATTCTCGTTCCAAAGGATTTAAAGGAAGCACCACCCGCAAAATTCAGTGAACAACTGAAAGTTTTAAGAAATGGGAAGTTATTACTGGCTTTTGCAATCACTGCACTCGGATACGGCGGAACATTCGTTGCGTTCACATACCTGACACCGCTGTTGGAAAATGTAACAGGGTTCAGTTCGAAATGGGTGAGCATCATCCTGCTTGTCTACGGAATTGCAGTCGCAATCGGTAATGTCATAGGCGGGAAAGCGTCAGATAAGAACCCACTGAAAGCATTGTTCTGGATGTTCGTCATGCAGGCAGTCATTCTAGTAGCGTTAACGTTTGCAGCACCGTTTAAGGCAGTGGGATTGATCGCAATCTTCCTAATGGGCATGTTTGCGTTCATGAACGTACCTGGCCTGCAGGTCCTTGTCGTGAATCTGGCGGAAAAATATGTGCCTTCTGCCGTAAACGTGGCGTCAGCCTTGAATATCGCGGCATTCAACGTCGGGATTGCGATCGGATCGTTTGTCGGAGGACTCATCGTCGAGGGCATCGGATTGATTCATACACCATGGATCGGCGCATTGATGGTCGTTGGAGCCGTAATGTTAACG
>NZ_JABMCR010000287.1 GCF_013179555.1 Bacillus haikouensis | reverse complement strand
CCAATACATTAAAATGGATGGAAGAGAAGTCTGGAAGATGGCCACAAAAAAGATACCTTCTTCAATGAGGAAGGTCATTCAGAAAGCAGGCCTGGCTGTCCAGGATATTGACCATTTCCTCATACACCAGGCGAATCTGAATATTGTAAAGGCTGCGCTGGAAGAATTGGATGTACCTGAGACAAAAACCACTTTTACTGTACAAGATTATGCTAACACGGGATCTGCGAGTTTATTTTCTGTGTTGTACAAAGCATTAAGCGAAAAAAGGATAGCCGAAGGCGACTATATTGTTTTTTCAGCCATAGGAGCAGGATTCATGTGGGGATCCCTCTGCTTAAAATACACTCAAAATGAATTGAAAGGATGTTAATAGCTATGAAACATTTAATCAAAAAAGAATTTGTAGAATCGTATAATCTATCCGTTTCTCCTGACGAAATACAAGACGATATCCACTTATTTGGGGAAAAATCACCTTATGGTTTAGATTCAATGGATGTTCTATTATTTATCAATCTTATGAAGAATAAATTTGACCTTCAATTGGAAGCAATCAGCACGACAAGTTTTCAAACTGTCAATAACATTGTTGACTTTATAGAAAAACAAAAACAACAATCTTCTTTATGATACTCTCAATAATCCCTGCTCTGCAGGGATTATTTCAAAGGAGGGAGAAAGCATCTTGGAGTTTCACGCAGCTATAACTGGATATGGAATGATTAATCATTTAGGAATGAATGCTCAAGCGGTTTGGCAGAGAATTCAAGAAAACCATAAAACAGAAAAGGAAGCTCCTCCATTCAATGAAAACCAAGGCGCAAGTGGAATTGACATTGAGGGGTATTTCGAGAAAAAGGAAATGAAAAGACTCGACAGTTTTGCTCACTATGCTATTGCTTCGTCAATGGAAGCACTATCACAAGCCAACATAAGGAATTTCAATGAAAAACAAAAGATGGGAGTCTACATTGGGGCTTCAGGTAATGGAGCGGATAAATTTTTACTGGACAATCATAGCTTATTACTGCAGAGAGGTCCGAAAAGAGTAAGTCCTTATTATTCTTCTGCCTCAATGATAAACTCTCCCCCCGCAGAAATAGCCATCAAACATGGACTTCATGGACCGTCCGGAACTATTATCGCAGGCGAGACGAGCAGTCTGATGGCTATAGGACAAGGACTAAGGGCAATTCGAAATAAGGAAACGACACTTATGTTAGCAGGAGGGACACAAGGGGATATATCAAATCTTACAAAAGAAGGATATGAAAGTTTAAAAATCACAAGTCCCGATAAAAATGCCTATAATCCGTTTACTGCAAATAGTCAAGGTGCGGTTTTACGTGCTGGTGCCGGATCAATCGTAATGGAGTCAATGAAATCTGCTGTAGAAAGAGAAATAGATATTAAGGGCATCATTATGGGTTTCAGTATGGGTACTTGCTCTGATCACTTGTATGAATCCTATGTTGAGACAATTCAATCAGCATTATCAGATGCGAAGGTCACACCTGAGGAAGTATCCCTCGTGATCCCTCAAGGAAGCGGTATCCCAACTTATGATAGGGCTGAAAAGAATGCTTTGCACGCAATTTTCTCAAAAGGTCCGGTCGCTGCCTGTCTGTTTAAAAAGGAAACCGGCAATCTTATTGCGGCAAATGGCGTTACCAATACAATTTTATCTTTACTATTTCTAACATCTTTAAGGGATAAAAAAAACACCCGGTTTTCTTTTGTTCAAGAACTAAATGAACCCTCTGTTTATCCTCGTCGCGACCTTAAACATAAGGATATAGCTTTAATCAATTGTTTTGATTTCCACGGTCATAATGCAAGCTTAGTCGTCAAGCTGGGTTGATGGAGGTAGAAAAAATGGGAGCTATCGATATACATTCAGTACTTCCGCATAGATACCCTTTCTTGCTGATTGATAAAGTAGTCAGTAAGGAAGAGTTAAAATACGCCAAAGGAATTAAAGTTGTTTCGACAGGTGATTGGTTCATCAATCGGGAAGAGAAAAATCCCAAGATGCCTGAAGTATTAATATTAGAAGCAATAGGACAATTGGGAGCCTTTGTGCTGCCGGATAAGGAGAAAAGTCTTGGCTTATTATCGGGAGTGAGGAATGTCAAATTCCTCCAATCTGTACATCCAGGTGATCAATTAGACCTGGAATTTGAAGTCATTAAACTTCGATCACAGGCATTCAAGGGGAGGGGGATTGCTTCGGTTAACGGCACCAAAGTGGCGGAAGCAGAAGAAATCACCGTATCCTACCTTAGATAATAGTACCAAAAAAGGCCCCCTTGTATGGGGCCTTTTTTGGTACTAATTCAGTGTTTTCGAAAATCAATAAAAGTTTGCGCGATTTTCTAGGTTTTTTCTTTTTATACACTAATAAAATTAGAAAGTGAGATCAATTTGATGTCGAAAGGGGATAGTTGATTGAAACGGCGAGTAGTCATAAGTGGATGTGGTGTAGTCAGCCCAATTGGAAATAGCCGGATAGACTTTTGGAATAGTCTCTCAAAAGGGATAAGTGGCGGCAGGCTAATAAGCGGTTTCGATACAGAGGGATACGGCACGAAAATTGCTGCCGAAGTAATAGGTTTTACACCTCATCCTTCTTTAGATATGGAAGAAGTGAAGTTCATGGATAACTTTGCTCAGTACGCATTGACAGCTGCACTTGAAAGCTGGGAGCACGCAGGGGTGGATCATCGGTCACTAGACCCGGGCAGGGTTGGTATTATCGTTGGATCCAGTAATGGTGGAGACCAGTTTATTCATTCGAATTATATGGACCAACTGAAGGGAGAGGCGGTTGACCCCATAAAGCATATTGGAGGAATGATCAACAGTGCGCCAATAAAAATAGCGAAGAAAATAAAAGCGACGGGGCCGGCATACTCGATTTCAACAGCATGCGCTTCTGGTACTAATGCAATAGGTGAAGCATATCGTTATATTCAATCCAATCATGCGGATGTCATGATTGCAGGCGGAACCGATGATGGTATCCAACCATTAAATGTAGCAGGTCTTGATAGAATACACGCGATGACCAGGAATAATGATCAGCCTTCTTCAGCAAGCAGGCCATTCAGTGAAGAAAGAGATGGATTTTTAATGGGATCCGGAGCAGGGATGGTCGTATTGGAAGAATATCAACATGCAGTTGAAAGAGGGGCAGTGATAATGGCTGAAATTACCGGGTACGGCTCTACCACAGATGCTTATCATATCACTGCACCTCACCCAGAAGGATTACTTGCAGCCGAAGCAATGGAAAAAGCTATTGCAGAAGCAGACATTCATCATGAACAAATTGATTATATCAATGCACACGGTACGGGTACAAAACTGAATGATGAAATGGAAGCGAAAGCGATACATAAAGTATTTGGTCAATATGGTAATAGGATTCCCGTAAATGCAATAAAATCAATGACTGGTCATATGTTGGGAGGATCGGGAGCAGTAGAAGTGATTTCCACGGTTCTTACGATCGTTAATGATCTGATTCCGGCCACGGTAAATACGGAGCCCTTTGATGAAAAGCTGAAGTTGAATGTCATAAGGGGCGAATCGTTAGCTGAATCCATTAAAGTGGCCATGACAAATTCTTTTGGATTCGGCGGTCATAATGCAAGTTTAATACTACAGGAAGTTAAAGGAGATACATAAAATGAAAAAACTGATTAATTTCTCTATTAACAATAAACTCGCCATATGGATACTGACTATTTTCATCATCATCTTTGGTACTTTTTCTGGATACTCAATGAAACTTGAAACATTGCCAAATATAAACGAACCTATTGTGGATGTCACAACGGTCTATCCGGGTGCATCCCCAAATGAAATTCTGGAAAACGTGACGGAGCCAATTGAAAGTAAGGTTTCAAATCTAGAGGGAGTGAAAAGTGTAACCTCGACTTCTTTTGAAAATGCTTCATCCGTTCAAATTCAATATGATCTAAAGAAAAATATGGAAGATGCTGAGAGTGAAGTAAAAGAAGCGGTGTATTCCCTTGGTTTACCATCTGAAACGGAAACACCAAGAGTGGCAAGGGTCAGTTATAATGATTTACCGGTACTTGTACTTGCATTAACTGATACGAAAAGCGATTTGCAAGAATTAAGCAAATATGCAGAAACGACGATAAAGAGAGAATTTGAAAGTGTAGAAGGCGTAGCAGAAATTAAGATAGTCGGGACCCATCAAAAAGAATTAGAAGTGGAATTTAATGAGGAAAATCTAAATAAATTTAATCTTAAAGAACAAACTGTCATTGATTATTTAAAATCAATCAGCAGTGATTCGCCTTTAGGCTTATACGTGGTTGATAATGAAGAGCAGTCTGCCGTGATAAAAGGGGCTGTTACTTCTTTAGAGGATTTGAAGAACTTAGAAATACCCACAGCAGCTGCTTTAGGTAATAGTTCTGAGAATGTTCAACCATTTGTTAAAATGAATGAGATTTCCAAGATTAGCGAAGTGACCAAAGAAAACTCAGTTTCTAGAATGAATGGAAAAGAAGCGATTGGAATTCAAGTCTACAAAAATGCCTCTGGAAATACTGTTCAAGTTGTAGATGAGATTCAAGAAAAAATGAACGAGGTCCAAAAAAATAATGACTCACTGGAATTCACATCAATATTGAATGAAGGAGATCCAATAAAGGATTCTGTTCACGTTATGTTTCAAAAGGCATTGATGGGAGCGGCGTTTGCGATATTAATTATTTTAATGTTTCTGAGAAACATTAAAACGACGATTATAGCAGTGGTCTCCATACCTTTATCGCTCATTATCGCGTTAATATTCTTGAATCAATTGGATATAACGCTGAATTTAATGACACTGGGTGCCATGACGGTAGCAATCGGGCGGGTCGTGGACGATTCAATTGTTGTGATTGAGAATATCTTTAGAAGAATGACGTTGAAGAGT
>NZ_JABMCR010000286.1 GCF_013179555.1 Bacillus haikouensis | reverse complement strand
CTGAATCCTTTTTACCGCGTTTGAAAATTGCTCTTCGTTCATCGAGACTCTAATTCCGGAAGCACCTTCGTTAAGAGGCGTAAACTCTTCCGCTTCCTTCTCTGCAAGGTGTTCTTGCCACAACGAAGTCCACTTTTCCAATCGTATTTGTGCAGAGACCTCCTCCTCTTGTGTCAGGATCATCGTCCAAAGCATCTCTTCTTTATGATCAAATACGACCCATTCATCTAAATAAAAGAAATACACCTCAGGAACCTTAAGGTCATCCTGGCTCAGTACAGGAAGGTTCTCAATTCGCCTGACGTAATCATAACTTAAAAAGCCAATGACGCCACCCTGAAAATCCGGGAGGTCAGGCTCTCTCTCTGTCTTCAACGGCTGCAGCCATTTTTCCAGCTCAATCAGCGGGTCTCCGATTCTTGTTTCAGTGTTCTTGTCATCGTGAATCTTTAACCCTTCTTCCATACTTTCCAATACCGCTTTAGGCTGAAGTCCGGCAACACTATATTGTCCACCCCGACCGCTTTCCAGCAAAACATGATGGGATTGATGCTTGCTGAGTTGTTCATATGCTGAGAAGAATTGTTCTTTCGTTGTACGGTTTTTTTGAAAATATAGGTGCTGCACTTGCTTCACACTCCTACTTGTTTATCTTCTTTCATGATACATGAACTTGAGGAAGGTTTCACTGTTGAAAGTTTGGAAGTGGACGTTTTGCCGGGTATCTCCGGCTGGAGAGAAAACAACTTTATTGAAAAGAACTAAATTCTACTAAAACCGCGCTCTGAAGTCCCCGAAGAAGTCTCGTCTTTCACTCAATTAACAGCTCGAGCGTCCTTTTAAAAAACAATACCTAAACAAAGGAGGGCAAGCTGATTTCCCTTATCCATTAAGAAACTTTACTTAAAACAACAACCTGATGGAAACAGCGAAAAAAAGATCCTGAAGCAAAGGTTGCTCCAAGATCCGGTCATTCATTATTCATTATCAAATTGATAAAGCGGGGTGCTTAGATAACGCTCGCCGTTGCTAGGGATGACGGCCAGTACTTTCTTTCCTTTTCCGAGTTCTTTCGCCACTTTCAGTGCTGCATAGATGGCTGCACCAGAAGAGATCCCTCCAAGGATTCCTTCTTCCTTCGCTGCTCTCCTTGCGTAATCGAAAGCCTCTTCATTTCTTACTTGAATCACTTCATCATAAATGGATGTATTAAGGATGTCAGGTACAAATCCTGCTCCGATTCCCTGTATTTTATGAGGGCCTGGCTTTCCGCCTGACAAAATCGGGGAGTCAGTTGGTTCCACTGCGTATAACTTGATCGAAGGATAATGCTCTTTCAGCACTTCTCCAGCCCCGGTAATCGTCCCGCCTGTTCCGATCCCGGATACGAAACCA
Organism: Bacillus haikouensis; assembly: GCF_013179555.1. GTDB lineage: Bacteria > Bacillota > Bacilli > Bacillales > Bacillaceae_B > Rossellomorea > Rossellomorea haikouensis_A. Next base: position 3,577 of record NZ_JABMCR010000286.1, on the reverse strand, counting down.
TCAAGCTGACCGCCCATTTGCTCCACGATCTCTTTACCAGTCGTTTCCCGATGAACCTTAGGATTTGCTTCATTTTTAAACTGCTGAGGCATGAAATATCCTTTTTCATTAGCGAGCTCTTCCGATTTACGGATCGCCCCGCCCATGCCTTCGGAACCCGGAGTCAATACAAGTTCAGCACCGTATGCACGTAAAAGGTTGCGTCTTTCCATACTCATTGTATCAGGCATGACCAGTACCGCTTTATATCCTTTTGCTGCCGCAACCATCGCCAATCCGATCCCTGTATTCCCGCTGGTCGGTTCCACAATGAAATCTCCCGGTTTAAGGCTGCCTGATTTTTCAGCTTCCTCAATCATCGCTAACGCAATTCTGTCTTTTACGCTGCTGCCGGGATTCATATATTCCAACTTCAAATATACATCGGCACTATTTTCATCAACCAAACGATTAAGTTTCACAATTGGAGTCTGACCAATTAATTCCGAAATTGAATTTGCAACTCTCACCATTTATTCCTCACTCCTAATCCCTAGTAATTTTGTTGGATTTGTTTTCTAAAATGTAACAATATTCAATATATTTGTCAACCGAAAAGCACAGGGGCTTTGCTCAGAGGCGGGTGACATAAGACGAATCGGCCATGAAGGCGTTTTTTGCCTTCTTGGACGGTTTGGCTTATGGCATGTGCCTCTAAGCCCTGGAGCTGGACACCGAAAAGCGCAGACGGCCAGTACCTTTTTCTACTCTATTCACCTTTTATCCCTTCTATGTTTCGTTAAACCCCATATGTTTATGTATATACAAGAAGACTGGCCGTCTGAATGCCAGTCTTCCCTTTATTGTGTTATTGTTCAGTCCCATAAAACCATTCAACTTCTGCTTCCTCCCAGAATGCTTCAGGGAGAAGCGGTGTCTCCACCTGTTCAATTGCAAGCTGGCGGCGAATTTGTGACTTTACCTCATCGAAGCTGTATTTTCTTTCTTTCATGACGTCTTCCAGAAGGTAGATCACGTAATCGGATTCAAATTTTACAGGCTGACTCCACTCGCCTTCTTTCAACGAATCGAGTTCTTTCACCGCATCAGGTGTTAAGAGCTCCCCGTCTGCCGGTATATAACCAATCTCTCCTCCGAGGTGGGCACTTTGACCATCAGTAGAACGTTCCATTGCCAGTACATCAAAGCTCGATCCGTTCTTAAGTTCTTTGATGACCTGGCCGGCCTGAGATTCATCACTAACTTTAATCTGTTTCAAATTGTACATTTTCGGAATCGAATACATTTCTTCATTCTGCTTATAGAAGGTTTTCATCTCTTCTTCCGAGACTTCCACATCTTTTGTCAAAAGCTCTTCCAATAATAAATCCGATTTGATCTGGACTTTGACTGTTTCCTCATCATCTGTGTATTCTTCATCGAACGAATTATAAACAGAACGGATTAAATCATACTCTTGATCAACCTCTTTATCGGATACGAAAATATCATATTTCTTAGCGACCTTTCCAATAACCTTTTGATTAATCAATTGTTTAAGTTCTTGTTCTCCGTATTTTTGTTCAAGTGAATACAGCCATTCTTCTCTGGTGACGGAAACATCGCCAACAGTTGCAACGACTTCGCTTCCGGCTTTTATCCCCCCCAAGCTGGAGGATGCCTCCGGCTTTAACCACAGGAACAGCGTGACAATGTTCGTGACAATCAATAAAGCTGCTCCAATCAGTAAAGGTAACGGTTTAATTTTCATTGATTGTAATTCTCCCTAACGAGTTTTACTTTTTGGCTTCTTCTTTGAGTTCCTCTAATTCTTTATCTGAGAACACATATGTTTCATTACAGAAATGGCATTTCGCTTCTGCTTGTTGATCTTCATCGATAATCTCCTGGATTTCTGTTTCACCAAGGCTGATGATCGCGTTGGCGAATCGATCTCTTGAACATTGACACTTAAATGATACAGGCATTGTCTCAAGAACTTTCACTTCTCCTTCACCAAGTACTTCTTCAAGTACTTCTTCAGGAGTCAGTCCTTTCTCAATGAGCTTAGAAATTGGGGGGATTTTCGATAGTCTTTCTTCTATTTTTGTTATCGTTTCATCTTCTGTGCCGGGCATTAGTTGAAGGATGAATCCTCCTGCAGCCAAGATTGAATTATCCGGATTCACAAGCACTCCGACCCCTACAGAGGAAGGAACCTGCTCTGAAGTCACAAAATAATAGGTGAAATCTTCTCCAAGTTCACCGGAAACAATCGGCACCTGTCCAGAGAAGTGGTCTCTCATGCCAATGTCCTTTACTACGGAAAGGGTCCCTGACGTTCCCACTGCACGCCGCACATCTAGTTTTCCATGCTCGTTCAGATCAAAGTGAACATGTGGATTGGATACATATCCCCGCACTTCCCCCTTGGCATTGCTATCCACAAGGATCGCTCCGATCGGGCCGCCACCCTCCACTTTAATCGTTAGTTTATTTTCTCCTTTAAGCATGGCTCCCATCATGACACCTGCACTGATGGAGCGGCCCAATGCTGCTGATGCAGTCGGCCATGTATCATGCCTTCTTTGCGCTTCACCAACGGTTTCCGTACTATTGACAGCGTACGCACGCACTTGGCCTTCATAAGCAAGTGCTTTTACTAAATAGTCGCTCATATACAGACTCCTTTCACTGGTTCATGTTTCGTTTATAAATCAATTTCAATCCTTTAAGGGTTAGGAACGGGTCCACAACATCAATTGTGTCCGATTCCTTGGAGATCAGAGCAGCCAGTCCTCCTGTGGCTATGACAGTCGGTACCTCTTTACTTTGCTCTTTCATTCGTTGAACGATTCCTTCAACTTGTCCAACGTAACCATAAAGTATGCCTGCCTGCATCGCCGTCACCGTGTTTTTGCCGATGATATGATCAGGCCTGGCGATTTCAATCCTTGGTAATTTCGCTGCCTTGGAGTAAAGAGCTTCTGTCGAGATGCCGATCCCAGGAGCAATCGCACCACCCATATATTGTCTTTCCTCGTTTATATAGCAATAGGTTGTAGCGGTACCAAAGTCCACGATGATGAGTGGGCCGCCGTATTCATGGATGCCTGCCACTGCATTGACGATCCGGTCTGCTCCTACTTCACGCGGGTTTTCATATTTAATATTCAATCCCGTTTTGATGCCGGGCCCTACCACAAGCGGGGTGACATTAAAATATTTCTCGCACATACGCTCCAAGCTGAACATGATGGGCGGCACAACAGAAGAAATGATGATTCCGTCTATTTCTTCAAACTTCAGATCCACATGTTGAAACAGATTTTTCACCAGCATACCGAATTCATCTTCGGTTTTATGACGATTCGTTTCCGATCTCCAATGATATTTTAAATGGTCGCCTTCATACACGCCATATACGATATTTGTATTCCCTACATCCATTACAAAAATCAATATTCTCACCTACTAAGCCATTTGTTTTCACACACTGCCAACATCATACCATATCTTTTTATTAATAGGTAAGTACAAAACCCGTTGAAAACCTTTAACGGGAGAGACTCTTTATATACCGCTGTTACTTTCATGG
>NZ_JABMCR010000285.1 GCF_013179555.1 Bacillus haikouensis | reverse complement strand
TGAAAGTGAAAATCTAAAAAAACAGTATGACGCCGAAATTGAAACCATGCAAAGGATCGAAGGTAAATGTGCTGAGCTTGAAGAACTCCTTATGGAAGAGGAAGACTATCAAGTGTTGCAAAAGAAGGTGAAACAAAAGTCTGCAAGACAGGCATCACTCCAACAGGAAATATGGGTAGAAAACCAAATTGATGAAGGGGAAAAAGAACTTCGGTCAAAGCGTAAATCCTTTTCACAGCAAATTCTATACAGTGGAATGGCGGCTATGCTTTTGACAGCTTTCATGATATGGGGGCTGATGAATGATAATGCCTTGGGAGCTTTTCTTGCACTTCTGATTATTTCACTTCTCGCCTTTAACGGATGGAAGTCCAGGCAACAATTGAATGAAAATAATAAACGGCTTCAAGATTTAAGAGGAAAAGCCAGTGAAATATCTGGCGGGATCAGTGAAATGAGTGGTGAATCCACGGATCTGGATCAATCAGAACAGATCTTAAGTGAACAGATGGATTACCGCAGTGAATGGAAGCAGCACATCCTTCAACTTGAGGTACAAGAATCTAAATTAGAGAAACTTCGTAAACACCTGGAAACAGCCAAATACAAACTCAACATGGAGATCGAAGCACTGGAGAAAATGAAAGAAGCTTTATATTTGCCGCCAGAGTTTCCTTTGAAATGGATGAAAGACACATTTGGTGAAATCAAGTCTCTTGTGCAGAATTATGAAACATTAAGACAGATAAGAAATGACGAACAGATTCTTCAGGAAAAAATCGATGAATTCTCAAATGAGTGTGAAGAATGGTTTGTCAAACATTCGTTCGTGTTTACAACGATGCAGGAATCTTTTGTAAGAATGAAGGGTATTTTGCAGGAAGCGGAGAGAAAAAAACTCATCATTGAACAAATTCAGTCAGATCTAAAACCTCTGCGCCTTGAAAGGGAACAATCTGATGTTCACCTGCAAAAAGTAAACAGTGAGATCGACTCCCTGATAAAAGAAGCAGGATGCAAGGATGAAGAGGATTTCCGTAATCTAGCGCTTAAGGCAGAAGAAAAAGAAGAGCTTCTTGCCAGGTTTGAAGGTATGAAAACCAGAATAAATCAAGATACCCTGACCTTGTTTTCTTCCTTTGAATTCAAAGAAGATGTAACGAAAAAGTTGAAGAATATTGGATTACGGATAGAAGAGCTGATTCACGACATTTCACAGCACCAAAAGGAGCTTGCTTCCGTCGAACATGAGATCAAACTATTAGAGGAAGGCAGCAGCTATTCAAAGCTCCTTCAGGAATTTCAAGATAAAAAAGCGGAACTGCAGGAGTACATCATGAAGTGGTCTAAATATACTCTTGCTCAGGAGAGTCTCCATAAAACGATTCATCATTATCAGCGAACGAAAATGCCAAACGTCATAAAACTGGCAGAAGAAAACTTTACGATACTGACTAAAGGAACTTATCAGTCCATACATTTCACTGAAAATGAAATAATAGAAGTCGATAGGAAAGACGGTACACGTTTTCAGGCAGTCGAGCTGAGCCAGGGAACGAAAGAACAGCTCTACATTGCCATAAGATTCGCACTTGTTCAGTCCTTCAAAGACATTTACCGTTTACCTCTCTTGATCGACGATGGGGCGGTTAACTTTGATTCTGAGAGAACTGGGGCATTTGTAGATTTGCTTAGAAAGATGGCACAAGACCATCAAATCTTGTTATTCACCTGTCATCCTCATATCAGAGATTACTTTGAGGAAAAAGAAACCCTCCTGTTAGATAAAACGGTGCTTGTATAAGTCCACGTTCATATGTGGCTACATTGCAGTATTGGGGGGCTTATAGATGCACTTGCCATAAGTCGAATCGTACCAGAGGAGCAATGAATCTATCAAAATATGTTATACTAAAGAATATTTAAAAGAGGACGGAGGATGAATATGACTGGAATCATGACATATAACGTAGGGGAGACTGCAGATTTATATCTTCTGATCAAACAGATGACAAAAGGGACGACAAACACAGGCAAGCCATTTTTAACTCTAATCCTTCAGGATAAAAGCGGTGAAATGGAAGCAAAGCTGTGGGACGCATCAGAGCAGGATGAAAAAGCATATCAGCCGGAAACCATCGTGAAAGTGGTAGGGGATGTACATAGCTATCGAGGCAAAAGTCAGCTGAAAATCAAGCAAATCCGGCCAGCATCACCGGCAGATGGGCACACAATGTCGGACTTTCTACAAACAGCACCATTATCGATCGATGAAATGACAAGCAAGATCACACAATATGTATTTGAAATGAGAAATCCAAACATCCAACGGATTACAAGGCATCTTATCAAAAAATACCAAAAACCATTTCTTGAGTATCCTGCTGCTACAAAAAATCATCATGAATTCGTATCGGGCCTTGCTTATCACGTCGTATCCATGCTCGATCTGTCGAAAGCAATTGCAAACTTGTATCCGTCTCTTGATACCGACCTTTTATATGCAGGTGTAATTCTTCACGATTTAGGGAAAGTTATTGAATTATCAGGTCCAACCTCAACGACATATACCATCGAGGGAAATCTGATCGGTCATATTTCGATCATGGTCAATGAAATTGGAAAGACAGCCAGGGAACTGGGTATCGAAGGCGAAGAGGTTATGATTCTTCAACACTTGGTATTAAGCCACCACGGGAAAGCTGATTGGGGAAGTCCGAAACCTCCGATGATCAGAGAAGCAGAAATCCTGCATTATATCGATAATGTCGATGCCAAAATGAATATGCTCGATCGTGCTTTGGAACGAGTGAAGCCTGGGGAATATACCGAAAGGATCTTCCCGCTTGATAATCGCACATTCTATAAACCTGCTTTCCATAAGTAATCAATTTATAAGCAGTGCATTGCATTCAAATTAAACTCCAATAATAGGGTATGTTTCCTTATTGAATATCATATAGTGTTAACAAGGAAGGACAAACTATAAGGAGATGAAGTAAGTGACTCTACCTATTTGGATGTATTTCGTTGTGGCAGGAATATTCGCCAGTGCCTTCATGACCATTAAATCTGCAAAAGAAGAAAAGCAGGTGGAAGAAGATTGGATTCAGAAAGAAGGAGAAGTCTACATTACCCGGATGGAAGATGAAAAAGAACGGAGACGTCAATTCTCTTAACAGATTAAGAATGATGCACATAAAAAAGGAGCCTGAAGAAAATCTTCAGGCTTCTTTTTTGTTTTTCTTTACTCTTCAGTTGCAGGTGTTTCTCCGTTCTCAGGAGCTGGTGTTTCCCCATTTTCAGGAGCAGCAGGCGGGTTCAATACTTGCTCAAACGCTTTTTTCAAATCTTTATCTTTAATGTTCAAGTCTGCTTTCTCGATTTCACGCTTCATGGCATCTTGAATTTTTTGAGGATCTACTTTGGAAAGTTTTAATTCCTTTTCAAGTTCCTTTTTCATTTCATCAAATGATTTCTTTTCTTTCTTGTCAGTGATTTCGATGATATGGAATCCATATTCTGTTTTGATAGGCTCGCTGACTTTACCCTTTTCTAATGTATCAAGTGCTTTAGAGAATTCAGGCACAAAGTTTTGACGGCCTGCATAATCTACCCATCCAAGACTTCCCCCGTTTTCAGCAGAACCGGGATCTTTGGAGTATTCTTTCGCGAGCTCTTCAAACTTAGAGCCGTCCGCTAACTTTTGTTTCACTTCTTTAGCCGTTTTTTCGTCGTCAACAAGGATATGACGTACTTGGATATCAGGCTTCCACTTTTCATAATACTCTTTAAGTTCCTTCTCTGTTACTTTCACATCAGAGATCGCAGCTTTTTCCTGAAGCAGCTGCAGCTTTAAGTATTCTTTAAAAGATTTTTCATCCAGGTTATATTGTTGGAGGAACATGTCAAATTGTGGACCTAACTGGTCTTTAGCTTCATTCAGCTTTTCTTCTACTTCTTTATCGCTTACTTCATATTTATCAGAAAGCACTTTTGTATAAATAAGTTCTTGCAGAGCTTGTTCCATTTGAGGAGTGAACTTCTGCTTCATTGATTTGTAAAGCTCTTCTTTCGTTACATCCCCAGCCTTGGTAGTTGCTACAACCTCGCTGTTTTCTGCACCGTCTCCACTGCAGCCGGCAAGTCCTATCATTCCGGTGGCAAGTGTCACTGATATTATCCACTTTTTCATGTTGAACATCTCCTAAAATAAATATTCTAACAGCTTGTCAAATTTCTACAATCCATACTATATCACACTTTTTCCATGAAAAAAAATATTTTCCAAACTTAACTTATTAAAAATGGGCATTTTACACACCCATTTCCCAGGTTCCTTCATATGATAACAACGAATAGAGAAAAGGAGGTAATAAATATGAGCTGTGGATACAATTCCGGATTCGCGTTGATCGTAGTGCTGTTCATCTTATTAATCATCGTTGGTGCCGCGTATATTTGTTAAAAAAATAAAAATATGACAAATGCCTAAACAAAAGGCGAGTAACTTGAATAAGATAAACTAGCGCTTCAAAGGAGGTGGAAAGTTATGGGTAACGCATACGGCGGAGGTTTCGCGTTAATTGTTGTACTGTTCATCTTGCTAATCATTGTAGGTGCAGCTTGGCTATAATTCAGCCTCAGGATAATGTAGATTCACCGGATAAGGACTGTTAAGGGGGGCAGTGAAGCCCCTTTTGACTATTCTTAATCTGGTGGCTTTCCATAAATGAAAGGAGGAGCACATATGTCTGGTGCTTACGGCGGAGGATTTGCGTTAATCGTTGTGTTATTTATTTTATTAATTATCATCGGTGCAGCTTACGTTTGCTAATTAATTTTGATTTAAAAAAACCAGTCTCGAGTTTAAAGTGTACCCTTTGTAAAGGACATTTTTAAAAAGCCTAAGCTACTTCTAAAAGATGATCTCTGTATTGAACAGGGGTCATCTTTTTTCGATTCCATTGATATCTATGGTGGTTATAGTAAGTAAT
>NZ_JABMCR010000284.1 GCF_013179555.1 Bacillus haikouensis | reverse complement strand
CACTTGCCGCTTGTACTAAAGATAAGTGGTCATCATTTCCAAGTCCTGGTCCTACCCCGATCTTTAAAGATTTGGGATCCTTCTTCATTTGATCGAGAAGTGCTGTTGCTGTGTCATACTTTGAATCCACCGGCACTGCCAATGCCTGCCACTCTGTTGCCAATGTGGCAATTGGAGTGAATTGGTCATGAGACAGATCGCTTTGTCCAAGTAGTTTATTTGTCAATACCAGACTTGAATTGATCGCAAGATGGTGGGAATCTTTTGTTTCAAGATACTTCCATCCTGCCTCTCCGCCGCCGCCAGGCTTATTGATAACATTAATATTTTTATCCACAATATCATTGTCCCTTAATACCTTTTGTACGGATCTTGCCGTCAGATCCCATCCGCCGCCTGGAGAAGCAGGAGCAACGATTTCAATATTCTTGGAAGGAAAGTCCTTGCCTCCCGATGCAGAGCTTGAGCATGCAGTCATCAGAGCCAATACTGCTATAATCATTACCAATCCTAATCTTTTCATAGTTTCAGCACCCCTTTTACTTTTATTGTTTTGTACTCACCTGTTTCATCCCCATATACAAAAGGTGAAATACGTTAACTTAATCCTAGTGGCTGATTCTTTTTATGTAAACGTTTTCAAAATATTGTGTTTTAAAAAATTTGCGGACATTTTGTTCATTTTGTTCAGAATATTTATAATTATTAACAAATACACTTCCCTGTCCTTTCAATAAATAAAGTCTGCCACATAAGCTTAAAGACAATCGCCTTTAAGTTGTGCCAGACCTGGGTCCCCACCTTATACTGTCCTATCATTTCCCAGCCGGTATCTTCTCTCGGGCCGCCCTACAATTCCATAAACATGCTCGACCGATGCTTCCTTATTTCCTACTAAATATTCCAGATATCTTCGGGCAGTCGTTCGGGAGGCACCCATCTTTTCTCCCACTTTTTCTGAGGTGATGCCTCCTTTTTCTTCATTGAGGATATCAGTCACTTTATGAAGCGTTAAATAATCGATCCCTGGAGGAAGATCATTTCTTTTTTCAGCTTCCTTCGTTTTTTTTCCGCCAAAGAAATGGTCCAGTACCTGCTGGTTTACCTCTTTAGCTGAATCAAGAACCATTTTCTTTTGTAAGTATCCCTTCATTGCTTCTTGAAATTTTTCCAAAGCTACAGGTTTAATTAAGTATTGCTCGACTCCATAACTTAATGCCTTCTCTAAAAAAGCTTTGTCTTTGGCAGCCGTTATCATCATGATATCAATAGAAGGAAATTCTGCCCTGATTCGATGCAACAGGTCAGTCCCCATCTGATCAGGCATATAAACATCCAATAAAAGTAAATCCACATGGTGCATATGCAGCAGTTCCAAGGTTTCCTTAGCATTCATCGCCTTACCGACCAATTTCAACTCCGGGTTTTTCTTTAGAAATTCTTCATGTATTTGTGCTACACGAAAATCATCTTCTGCTATAAGTACTTTAATCATACCCATTCCCCTTTTGTTCGTTTTCTTTCGGCAGGATTACGGTCATAACTGTCCCTTCATCTTTATAAGAGCTCCACTCAATCGAGCCTCCAAGACGCACTAATTCTTCTTTTACATTCGAAAGCCCATATCCACGATTATTACCTTTAGAAGATATTCCTTTTTGAAAGATCATATTTTCAACTACTCCGGAAATTCCCGGCCCGCTGTCAGCAATTTCAAATATGATATCCTCCCCGATATCTGTTACAAAGAAAGAAACGCATTTAACCTTTTGATCGATTACGGCTTCGAATGCATTATCAATGAGATTCCCCAATATGACGATAAGCGGGGAAATACCAATAAACTCCGGGAGTGGAGATAGCGAACTTTCACCGTCTATTTGAAAATCAATTTTCTTTTCAGAGGCTTTTGCGATTTTTCCTAATAAAATGGCTTGGACCTTTTCATCTAGAATACTTTGAAAAAAAATTGAAGATTGGTATTCTTGCATATCCGCTTCCTGCTTGATAAAATGAATAGCTTCTGTCTGTTTGTCCAACTGGATTAATCCGAGAAGGACATAAAGTTTGTTTTTAAACTCATGTGTCTGAGCCCTTAAGTCTTGAGAGTACTGTTGGACTTCGGACAGGGCATCAACCATTTTTTTAATTTCTGTACGATCTCTGAAACTGCACACTGTGCCTGCCTTTTCATTGTTTTCAATAATCGGCTGTGCATTCACGATCATCGTCTTATCTCTATATTGAAGTTGGATATTCGACACTTTCAGGGAAGAATCGAGAATATCCGCTACTGCTGCATAGTCAAGGATCTCCGTCACCCTTTTTCCTTCCACTTCACCTTGAGTACCAAGTAATTCACGCGCCGATTGATTCATCATGGTAATTGTCCCTTGTTGATCGATTGCCAAAATTCCTTCTTTTACAGATTGAAGGACCGCATTTCTTTCTCTATAAAGGGCGCCGATTTGAAAAGGTTCCAGACCAAATGTATCTTTCCGTATACTTTTCGCTAATAAAAAGCTGCCGAAAACACCCAGGATCATGACGCCCCCTGAAAGGACCAGCATTGTACGAATTTCATATGCAATGTTGTTGCGGATGTTTTGCATACTAAACTCTACTGCCACTGTTCCTTCAACTTTTTTATAGTTGTCATAGTGAATCATGACAGGGACGATTCCTTTTAGTACTTCATTTTCACCTTCTCCAGTGTGTATAAGATCATTGCTTCCATACACAAGCGCCCGGAATCGATGCCTTGTTTCATCACTGCCGTTTCCCTGTCCTACAAAGCTATAAATCTGTCCTTCCCGGTTTTGAATAAGGATGGCCGTTGCTTCTACCTGTCCGCGTATTTGTTCCGTAACTGCACTTAAATCATCCACCGGCTCCTTCTCCCGGAAAGAATCCTGAATCACCGGCATATATGAAAGAGTCTTGGCGGTCTGCATGGCCAGTTCCTCCGCTTGTTCTACATCTTCCTGAGACTCCCTATAGGCAAACATCCAGGTTAGTAGTCCGATTACGATTAAAAGAAGTGAAATGACCAGACCCAGTATCTTTATTTGAAGTGGTACCTCTAGAAGTCTTTTCATCTAAATACTCCTAATATACTGAATTTTCTACCCTGTAAATATATCACTTTTTACTGGTGAAGGGAAAACAAGCCCTCCATGTTTTATCTATAAATCAATGCTCTGCGATCGTTTTTTCCGAAAATTCTTTCTTTAATTCTATAGGAAATCGGATTGGATTTGAAGAGTATTGCATTTAAAAGACCTTTCCCGTAACTAAAGAGAAAGGTCTTTTTACAATTGAGCGGAGTACCAGGCTGGATGTAAAAGGAGGACTTCTCAGCCTGCCCCGTTGCTTCATCTTCTTCTTCAAACACATTCCGAAAACGGATTTTTCCGATTGAAATCTGATCCATATAAAAGCGATGTGTCTCCTGATACTTTGGCTGTTGCCAGCTGAACATATCATATATAAAAAATGATAAAAGAAAGTACCAGGATGGGGTCGATCAGCCTCTATCCTTTCCTCCTTTTAGCTTCTCTGTATAATACTGCACTAATTCCGGATAATCAGCTAACTCCTTCTTTCCTTTTTCACTGATTTGGTAGACACCTCTTTGCACTCTTTCGAACCACTTATAATAATTTTTCTGCAAGATGGAAGAAGTTTTGTCACCTGTCCCGATTTGTTTCAACGCTTTTGGGGACATCGATCCAAGTACATCCAAACAGCATGCGATCTGGATGCAGCTTTCCTTATACGCAGTCATGATTTTCTTCTTATTGCTTCCGCCAGTATTGTAGTCGGCACTGCGCCCTTCAATTTCTTTAATGAGAGCGATTCTTTTTCTCTTACTGTAGGACATGACTTTCTTGCGGTCAAACTGCTTGGGATGTGTCACAAATTCAACCTTCGGCCTGGTAGTCAGTGCTACAGTAATCAATCCTACTTCCAGCCTTTTTACTAAGTGACATATATCATTCCACCTTCGGGAACGGGTCCGTTTCGGTTTCGGGATGGCAATATACACAAGCTCTGTCAGCCGCTGGCGTTTTGCAGCCTGTATCAGCAGATCGATCGTCAATGAGAGCTTCAGCTCCACAATGATCAGCTCTTCCCCCTTCACTGCAGTGAGATCACAGTCTTTCACTTCACCGTTGACCTTATAGCCAAGTTTTGTGAAATGCTTTTGAATGGGATGATAGAGGTCGGCTTCTTTACTTTTTTTTTCAGTCATCTGTAAAACCTTCTTCTTCACATTATCATTTCTATTAAAAGTATAGCCCATTTGTGCTGGTTTGTAAGGGGCATTTATAGAATAAGAGAGGGACGGACCATATTTAGGTCCGTCCCTCCAGACTAGGAAAAAAAGTACATTATTGCTGGATCTTAAACACCTTGATCCCGGATCTTCTCGACTTCATCCGCCACAAACTGAACGGACGTTCCGACGACTACCTGTATTGAGTTGGTTCCTACAATATTGATACCCGGTACTCCGGTCGCCTTGATTCGTTGTTGATCGACCGCCTCCATATCCTTGACTTCCACTCTCAGGCGAGTCACACAGTTGTCAACGGAGGTTACATTCTCATCTCCACCCAGCCCTGCGTAAATCTCAGACGCCATAGCAGCGAAGCGGTCACTTTGGGAAACAGGTGCCGAAATCGCCCCTTCTTCAGTATCCTCTTCTCGACCGGGCGTCATCAGATTGAACTTGGCAATCAGGAAGCGGAACAGGAAGTAATAAATGAATGCAAATACGATACCTTGCAATAGCAGCATATAAGGCATGTTCGCGAGCGGGAGTCGTGAACTCAATACAAAGTCAACGAATCCGGCACTGAATCCGAACCCTGCTGTCCATTGGAAGAACGAAGCAATAGCCAATGATAAACCTGTCAACACTGCATGCGCAACATAAAGAGCAGGCGCAACGAACATAAACGCGAACTCAAGGGGTTCTGTGACCCCGGTAAAGAACGACG
>NZ_JABMCR010000283.1 GCF_013179555.1 Bacillus haikouensis | reverse complement strand
CCGAGCCCGACGACTGCCCAGCATGTGATTGATGACTTAAAAGACAAGATCATCGGTGTAGTTGACGGAGGGGAAACAGGTGTCGGGGTGGAATCAACCGTTGTCGATTGTACAGGACCTGTCCCCGTCATTTTACGGCCTGGCGGAGTAACAAAAGAGCAGCTTCAGGAAATCGTCGGGGAAGTGGGTGTTGATCCTTCATTAAAAGAAGGGAAAGGTGCGCCGAAATCTCCCGGAATGAAATATACGCATTATGCACCGGATGCCCCCGTCTATTTGGTCGATGGCACGCGTGCTGACATGCAAAAGCTTGTGGATGAGAAAAGAAACGACGGATTGAAGGCGGGTGTATTGACCACGGATGAATACATGGATGACTATCAGGCTGATGTTGTCCTTTCCGTCGGCCGGAGAGATGATTTGAATACGGTCGCCCACCATTTGTATGATACGCTTCGGGCATTTAATAATAGCGGAGTGGATATTATCTTTTCCGAAATGTTCCCGGAAGAAGGTGTCGGGCTTGCGATTATGAACAGGCTTCAGAAAGCTGCGGGGTATCGTGTGATCAAGGGTTGATCCATGAAGGAAATGCAGGTTCCGTTCGATACGGCAAGAGTTGAATCTCCCCGATATTAATGAAAATTACCTCTGTTGGTTTGCATGATCTGCGGCCGGCAGGGGTTTTTTAGATGGGTGCAAGAGCGGGTAAACAATCCTGTCCATATTTTCCATTCTAATTTTCTTTGGACGTGCATAAATTGTTCTTGAAGGCACGTCCAGAGGAGGAAAAGGAATGACTACGCTTATCGGGGAATTGATTACCTTAATGTTAATGGCATTTGCTCTCGGGATGGATGCCTTTTCAATCGGAATCGGAATGGGGATGTTTCAGCTCAGGTTGAAGCAGATTTTTTACATAGGATTGACTGTCGGTCTCTTTCATGTGTGGATGCCTCTCCTGGGGATGATCACGGGAAAATTTTTATCCGACACCTTCGGATCATTTGCTACTTATGCAGGGGGCATCCTTCTGGTCGTGCTGGGCATTCAGATGTTTATGTCGAGTTTCAAAGATGAAGAAACGTCGCTGATCACTCCGGCAGGATTTGGCCTCCTGTTATTTGCGCTCAGTGTGAGCTTGGACAGCTTCTCAGTGGGCCTGACCCTTGGTATATTCGGAGCGAGAACGGCTGTGGCTCTTGCTTGCTTCGGTGTGGCAGCCACGCTTCTAACCTGGATCGGCCTCTTGCTCGGAAAAAAATTTCAAGGCGTACTCGGAACGTACAGCGAAGCCCTTGGAGGCAGCATCCTCTTCGCCTTCGGAATCAAACTGCTGCTGCCGTTGTAGATTAGTAGAATGGCAGGTTTATATGGTTCAATGTCCCTTCCTGGCCTGCTTTAAAACTCTAAGGCCAATCCCTCACTGCAATTGATGCGGCGGGGGTTTTTGTTTGAAGGAAATTCTTATGAGCTGGAGACATGACTCTAACCTGATAAGAAGTCAAAAGTAGAAGGATTCATTCATCTTATGTCTTTCTCCTATTATGAAGCTCTTTAGCAAATGTATTGTTTTAATTTTGATTGGAGTGCAAGATAAGACTCCTAAAGGAATGTGTGAGACTCGTCTTGCTGCGGGGATGAGAGGCACATGTCCAGTCAACTCATCCTAGAAGACAAAGCACGCCTTCGCGGCCGATTCGTTTTATGCCACCTGTCTCTTGTTAATCCCCTCCGCTTTTCTGACCCTCAGGAGCACAGCGAGGAGAAGGTTCACAGACCACCCGCGGAAATCTATGTTTTGCACGAAAATCAACAGCGGTATACAGTGGTTGTTTCTTTTTGTATTCTTTGTGAATGTCCTATAAGAGAATTGGAAATTATTTTATAATAGGTTGTAAGGAGGATGAGAGGATGAAGATCTTATTTGTTTGTACGGGTAATACGTGCCGCAGTCCGATGGCGGAGGCGGTATTGAGACATAAGGGTGCCGACCGGTTCGAAGTGAAATCGAGCGGGGTTTTTGCGATGAATGGAAGCGATGCTTCATTTCAGGCTAAAGAAGTTCTGAAAGAGAACGATATAAAACATAAGCACCAATCCAGCACGCTGAGAAAAAAGGACATCGATTGGGCGGACTATGTGTTTACGATGACCGCACATCATAAATGGACGATTATGGATCAGCATCCGGGAGCTTCTGATAAAGTGTTCACTTTAAAGGAATATGTGCTTGAAGATCCTGAAGACTTGGATGTGTCCGATCCGTTTGGAGGAAGCGTCGAATTATACAGACATACATATTCAGAGCTGGATTCGCTGATTGAGCAATTGATCAAGAAGTTTGAAAAAGATTGATTTTTTGAGGAGAGAAAAGGGATGGGGAAAGAGAGAAGCTATAAGTCCGGTCTTAGAAAGAAACTGTTTTTCTTTATTACGATTTTGGCATTGGTCACGTATTCGACCTCGGCATTTTTCATTTATTTTATCAAGCCGACATTTGCACCGGATATGAATGAATTCTTATTTACAAGTGTTACGTTAGGGATGGGTGTATTCTGGTCGGGTTTGCTGGCTTTCTTTGCGGCTGGATTTATCGTCAAACCGCTTCAGCGTCTGGAGCAGGCAGCCTTGAAGGCAGCCGAAGGAGACATCGCGGTGGAAGTAGAAGTGCCTAAGTCGGATGATGAAATCCGTTCGCTGGGACTTGCGTTCAACCGCATGCTGCATAATCTCAGGGACATGGTGTCCAGTATCGAGGAAAATTTCACAAAAACAAATTCAAATGTTGTGGATTTATCGAAGGCTTCTGAAATGGCTTCCCAGCAGGCGGATTCGATTTCAAGAACGATCGGTGAAATATCGGCCGGTGCCGAAAGCTCGGCGATGTCGATTCAGACAACAGCCGAATCAGTCGAGGACGTCATACAGATCGCTCAGGAAGTGCAGAATCACTCAAAGTCTTCCGAGCAGCTTTCAAAAAATATGGTCACCGAGCTTCAGGGAAGCAAAGAAGTGATTCATTCATTAGTGGAAGGAATTACGACCCTTGCAAAAGGAAATGAAGACTCCCTGGAAGTGGTGCGCAGACTGGAAGATAACGCGAAAAAAGTCGAGCAGATCATTCAATTGGTCGGAGATATCGCAAACCAGACGAACCTTCTCGCGCTGAACGCTTCCATTGAAGCAGCACGCGCCGGTGAACACGGAAAAGGATTTGCCGTCGTGGCTGAAGAGGTCCGCAAGCTTGCGGATGAAAGCGGAAAAGCGGTTCAGGGTATTTCCGAATTAATTAAAAATATTCAAACAGAAGTCGGAAACGTGGTCGGACAGATTTCAAACCAGGTGACGACGGCCAACAAGGAAGCGGAAAAAGGCTCCAAAACGAATGAAGTCATTGAAACGATGACGAGTACGATTCATGAAGTGGCGGACTCAGTTCAAAAAATTTCCGGTCTTGTCGACAGACAAATGGAAAGCATCAAGCTTACTTCCCGGCAATCCCAGGAAGTAGCAGCAATTGCAGAGGAAACTTCTGCAGGTGCAGAAGAAGTATCGGAATCGACGCGTGAGCAGGCAGCTGTCATGGAGAATGTCGAAGAATTGGCACTGAATCTCAAGAAACAGGCAGAATCGCTGAAAGGAACAATCAGTCGTTTTCATTTATAATGATTGATGTATCGAGCATGGACTTGCTGGTGTCCATGTTCTTTTTTTATGGGAAGAAGCCGTGGCGATTTGGTGGAGGCACACCATGATTTTTTTATATAAAAACAACTTTATTCCTAAGAATAAAAACTTTATCTATCATGTTGGGTATGTCAAAATAAAAGGAAACAAACAATAGTCAAAAATGGGAGTGACGATGGATGAAAATCGCAATTGCATCAGATCACGGCGGGGTAAATATTCGTGAAGAAATCAAATCATTAATGGATGAGCTTGGACTTGTATATGAAGATTTTGGCTGTGAGTGCGGCAATTCAGTGGATTATCCTGATTATGCAGTGCCTGTGGCGGAAAAGGTAGCGAGCGGGGAGTTCGACCGTGGCATCCTGATCTGCGGAACAGGCATCGGCATGAGCATTTCTGCAAATAAAGTGAAAGGGATCCGTTGTGCACTTGTTCATGATGTGTTCAGTGCAAAAGCGACCCGTGAACATAATGACAGCAACATTCTTGCGATGGGTGAACGAGTCATAGGACCAGGCCTGGCGCGTGAAATCGCCAAAACTTGGTTAGGGACGGAATTCGAAGGCGGGCGTCACGCAGACCGTATTGGGAAAATTACGGCATACGAAGACAAATAATAGGAAGTGGGTTTCATGGAAATCACTCAATTGCAAGAGCAGCTTCGCAGCATACTGACAGAGTTCAAGGAAAAAATTACGCTGAAAACCGGACAGGTTTTTGTGGTCGGATGTTCAACCTCGGAAGTCATCGGTGAACGGATCGGAACGGCCGGAACGTTTGAAGTGGCCGAGATGATCTACAGTGAGTTAAAAGAATTTGCCGATTCAGCCGGGGTATCGCTCGCGTTTCAATGTTGCGAGCACCTGAATCGGGCAATCGTTATGGAGCGCGAAACGGCTGAACGCAAAAGTCTGGATGAAGTCGCAGTAGTGCCTGCACGTTCTGCTGGCGGTGCTATGGCCACACATGCCTACCGTTCGTTTGAAGATCCCGTCATGGTGGAATTCATAAAAGCGGATGCTGGAATCGACATCGGTGATACGTTCATCGGCATGCAGCTGAAACATGTTGCCGTACCAGTCAGAGTATCACAGAAAAGCCTCGGCGGCGCGCACGTAACGCTCGCTGTCACCCGCCCGAAGCTGATCGGCGGGGTACGCGCTGTCTATGAATGAGGATGAAGAATAAAGCCCGTCTTTCAATGCTTAATGCGTTGACGGATGGGATTTTTGTTTTTTTACCATGTACAGAATCGCTTTGTTGTACCAGGTACATATTGAACTGATTGTACCAGGTATAAAACCCTTGATGGACCAATCAGGCTCCAACCAGCCCCCAATTTTATTCCCTGC
>NZ_JABMCR010000282.1 GCF_013179555.1 Bacillus haikouensis | reverse complement strand
TTCTTTAAAGGCACTTTCTATGAAGCCTTTGAACTTCTTCATATTAAACGTACTGCAATTTGTTGAAGCGACAATAATGCCGTCGTCTTCCGTTATGGCAATTGCTTCTTTAAGGAGATCCTTGTAATCTCTAGAAGCAGAAAAAGTATGTTTCTTGGACCGTGCAAAGCTTGGCGGATCAAGAATGACCATATCAAATCTGTGTTCTTTTTTAACTGCATATTTGAAGTACTTAAATACATCTTCCACGATAATGTGCTGAGCTTCGTAGTCAATTCCGTTTATGCTGAATTGTTCTATTGTCTTACTCAGGCTTCGGTTTGCCAAATCAACGCTTGTTGTTTCTGAAGCACCTCCAAGGGCTGCAAATACGGAAAAGGCTCCTGTATAGGAAAAGGTATTCAAAACCCTTCTTCCTTCTGAATACTTGTCGCGGATCAGCTTTCTTACCTCCCGCTGATCGAGGAAGACCCCGACCATGGCACCGTCGTTAAGGTATATTGCGAAATTCACTCCGTTCTCCTTCACAAGGAGGGGAAAAGAAGGTTGTTCGCCATCGACAAAATCATCTTCTTCAAGATATTTCCCTTCAACTGAAAAGCGCTTCTTTTGGTACAATCCCTTATAATCCGGCAGCTTTTTAATGGCTGCCACGATATCCTTTTTGAACGAGTAAGCACCTTCACTGTACCATTGAATCAGGTAGTAACCATCAAAGTAATCCAGTGTGATTCCGCCGAAACCGTCACCTTCACCGTTAAAAACACGAAATGCAGTGGTCCCTTCATCATAAAGGAAATGAAGTCTTTGATTGACTGCATATTCCAGTTTTCGGTGAAAGAACTCCACATCTATCTGTTCATGCTCTTTCCAGCTTACGAGCCACCCAATCCCTTTGTTTTGTTTTCCGTAATACCCCTTTGCGATAAAAAGGTTCTTGTCATCAACAAGATTAATAATTGTGCCTTCATCCAGACGATTCTGTATTTCATTTACATTATCCTTATTTAAAAGTGGAAATCCTTTTTTAAATTGTTTTATGTATTTAGGGTTTGCTTTCAAGGTGATTTCTGCTGTCATGCCATTCATCCTTTTACGTAATCGTTAGTCTTGTGTAGTATAGAACTTCTGGAGGTATAACGCAACTGTCTTCCTTTAAACAGGAAGGGAGCGGAGTATAAAAAAATCTTACCCTGATTTCAGGGTAAGAACAGAAGGGTATTATTTTCTCCATAAAAAGTCACCTACAAGACGGTCTACCTTTGTTGTTTCATGTAAACCACTGTGTGAGATGGAAGGGTCGTAAACGATCGTAGAAGTGAATTCGTTCCTGTCGAAAATCTTTTCACTTGCAAGGGCGCTTGGCACATTCACCACATCATCACCGGAACCTGCAATGGATAAGACTTTAATAGAAGGATCGATTAAATGCCTGTTAAGATGGATGCGCAAAATAGCTCTTGATTTTGGCTTTAAATCGATGACCGCAGCACCGGTATTGATTTGATCATAGGAATCTTTGGTGACTCCTGCAAATGGAGTGGCAATGGAAATGAATTTATGAGTCTTGGGTAAAAAGGAATTGCCTTGGGTGTTTTCTAAATATTTTGTTGAGGCCAGGCCTCCCATAGAATGACCTACAAGATTCATATTCTCTACTTCGAAACGATGGTGCAGCAGTTTAACTGCATTTTCCAGCCAAATAGCCTGTTTATCCAATGCAGCACGGTTATCTTCGAAGATGACCTGCACGAGAGGGGGAGCTGAAGGATTTTCAGGTATGGTTCCTCTGTAAGAAAGGCTTCCATTATCGGATACATATACTTCCAACGTTTTTTTACCCCAGCCATGATGATGTTCAAAGCGGTCGAGCATTGTTTTGAAGGAATTATAAGTTCCTTTATATCCATGCACAAATACAGTAGGGTATTTCTCCTCTGCCGTTAAGGGTTTTTCACTTGATTGAACATTAGAGGTTCTGAATAAGAGAAAGGTTATGAAAAGAGAGACCAGCAAAAGTCCACTCCAGAAAAGCGTATGTTTATTCGTGAAGATTGACAAATGAAATCGCTCCTTTAAATACTCTATCTTTATTGTAAGCGATTTGTGAAGTATTGAAAATGTTATAAAAGAAATTTTTTTGTCATAATAGATGTAATATATGGAAAAGAAGATACAGATACCTTTTTTCAGCCATGACAAGCATTGGAAGGCATACCGGTTAAGTCGTTTTATTACTCTACCCGCCGGACCAAAACGGCTTGAAAGAATAAACGCTGAAGCTGGACAATCCCCGGGATGAAATTTTCACTTCTTACAAATTAAACAAAAAAGAACCTTAAGCAAGGTCCTTTTTTGTAAATAAGAGGTTATACCCAGTCACCGTTTCTAAATACTGGGTGGACGGTTCCGTCTGCTTTAACACCATCAATACTTAGATCTTTTGATCCGATCATGAAATCGACATGAATCATGCTTTCGTTAAAGCCGATTTTCCTCAATTCTTCAGAACCAAGTTCCTTCCCATTCTCGACGCATACGGACAAAGCACGGCCGAGTGCGATATGACAAGAAGCATTTTCATCAAACAGCGTATTATTAAATATGATGTTTGTATTAGAAATAGGAGAATTGTGCGGCACTAGGGCAACTTCACCCAGATAGGATGCCCCTTCGTCAGTTTCCAATAGGTTTTTGAGTGTATCGTATCCATCTTTTGCAGTAAAATCGACTACTTTTCCATCTTTGAATGTCAACGAGAAGTCCTTGATAAGGGTACCTCCATAATTAAGGGGTTTAGTAGAACTTACGACGCCATTCACACTCGTCTTGTCCGGGATGGTAAAGACTTCTTCTGTTGGCAGGTTCGGAACGAAAGGGGTTCCTTTGTCGTTAGTGAATTGAGCGCTTATCCATTTAGTCCGGGGACTGAATCCGATCGTCAAATCTGTACCCGGACCTTTATAATGAAGTTTTTCATAGTTCGCCTCATTCAGTCGGCGTGCCCTATCATTCAGAGCATTTATATGGCTCTCCCATAATTCAACCGTTTGTTCACGATCTGTCCTTGTTGTATAGAAGATATTTTCCCAAAGCTTTTCGATTGCCCTTTCTTTCTCGTGCTCAGGAAAAACACTTACCGCCCATTCTTCTGTTGGATAAGCTGCAATCAGCCAGCTGATTTTCCCGCCGCCTATATATGAAGAGAAATCTTTTGATGCTTCCGCTGCTACTTTGTTCAAGACAGCCACTCTTCCAGGATCGATATCTTTTAACAGTGATGGATTTGGAGCGATTAGATTCAGCAGGGCAACGTTATTCTCGGCCATCTCAATATACCCTTTTTGTTTCCAGTGCGGGAATACTTTTAAACCTTCTTCACTGGATTTCTCCAAACGGATCTTCTTTAAAACTTCATCATGAAAATCAGTCATAACATGGATGGCACCTGCTTCATACGCTTTTTCCGTAACCTGACGGACAAATTCATATGCCGAAATAGGAGCGGAAATCAATAACTCCTGCCCTTTTTGCAGGTTCAGTCCGACTTGTACAATCAGGTCGGCATATCTTTCTAAATTTTCTTTATAACGTGTACTCATGTTTATTCCCCCTTTATGTATTCAATATTTACTATATAACTTAATTCAGAAAATTTCCAATTATTGTTGAGAATTTGAAGAAAGGTCAGCAAGACATGCCAAAGTTTCAAAAGAAAAAGACTGATCAGATCAGTCTTTAAAGTGAGATTATTATTTGACACTGAACGGCGGGAAGTCTTCCTCGGGAGAGTTGATGACTGTCACTCCGCCAAGGGCCATTGCCGTTAAGCTGGTTACGATGAATAATCGTTTTAACTGTTTCATGAATTCACCTCCTACAAAGACAGCATTTCTTCATATATGGAATTAGCTTCCGTTAAATGAAATGCAGCATTTTTATATTTTCTAACCCCTTGGTAATATTGACCAAAGAGTTTAGAGTACTCAGCATACAAAAGGTGTTCCCCGCTTTGCTTGAAGAAGGGGAGGGTATGTTCTTTCATAAAATGTTCAAATCCTGCAGGGAAATCATCTAAGGCGTATTGAAAGTAGGACAGCTGATAAAATTTATGCGGAAAGACATCCTTCGAGCAAAGTTGTAACCCCTTTGGCAGCCAGTGGCGTACCTGATTGAATCGGTTTAATTTAAAGTACTCCTTTACCAATGCCAATATGGAGTTAAGCTTTCCTTCAATGTCCGATTTTTTCAGGTCAATACTCTTTAAATAGTGATGGATCGCTTCTTCGCTCTTATTCATGACAGATTTCAAGTATCCAAGGTTCTGTTCCACCATAGAGTTAAGGCTGATGTAGTGAATGGCCATGCTGATGGAATTAGCCCATTCATAATGCTTGAGTGCCTCTTCGCTATAGCGGATTCTGCGATAACAGATACCCAGCAATAAGTGAACTTCTGCGCACCTCTTTTGAAAATAAACGCCCTGAAAGATGGAAAGTGATTTTTCCCCGTAGTAAATGGCAAGCCTGTATATACTCAAACGTGTCAAAACGAGGCTGAATAGATAATATAAATCAGCTCTTTCTTCTTCGTTGATCACGCTTCCTAACACATAATATGTTTCGGCCTCTTTCAATTCTGCTCTTGCTTTATCGTATTGTTGGAGCAGGTAATAATAATTGCCTTTATACTTGTGATAATAAAATTTCAACGTATCAGATAATTCTTTGTAATGAGAATGAATATGTAACAGATTCTGCCTGGCACTTTCGATATCAGAATGGATCAACTGAAAACGAAAGCATAAGATCTTGTAAAACAATTGAGGAGAGAGGTCATCTGTGCTTTCCAACAATTTTTTAATTTGTTCATGATACCTTCCTGCTTCTTCAAGCTTTTTCCAAAGCAAAGAATGATTCCATTTTTCCAATAGCTGATTCAGTTCCTGTTCATCGTTCTGAAGTGAAGATACTCCCAGACGTTTGCAAATTAATTGAATAATGTCATCAGAAGGAGTGACCTGATTGTTTTCCAGTTTGGAAAGATACGATACGGAAATAATCCCCTTT
>NZ_JABMCR010000281.1 GCF_013179555.1 Bacillus haikouensis | reverse complement strand
AGCTTATGATTACTTTGTGAGTTGTTCGAAACGATTTAAGAACCTTGGAATCCGGACAGCCGCCTTTGTTTCGTCTTCAGAAGGAAATCTGGGTCCTTGGAGTATTAATGATGGTCTATCCACATTGGAAGAACATCGTAACCTGCCGATTCACATCCAGGCAAAGCACCTCTGGGCAACCGGCCTGATTGATGATGTCATTATTGGAAATGCTTATGCAACTGATGAAGAGATCATCAAGCTGGGTAAACTGAATCGATATGTGGTAGAGCTTGAAATCGAGTTAGAAGATGGAATATCCTCATCTGAAGAAAAAATCATCTTCAATGAGGAACATGTTCGAAGAGGGGATATCACGGAATACTTAGTCCGTTCCACCGAGGTAAGAAAAACATACGCAAACCATCCAATTGTTCCCCTTGGAGCGAAAAAGCAGCTAGTGGGTGATGTGGCAATTGGCAATGATACATTCGGGAAATACAAGGCGGAACTCCAAATCGTATTGAAAGAAATGCCAGAGGATGATCGAAAAAATGTTGTGGCAAAAATAGTCCCTGAAAATCTATTTCTATTAAATTACATTAAACCGTGGACTACTTTCAAGTTCGTAGAAAAAGAGCAGTTATAAAGAGTGATAAATTCCCGATGAAGGGTAAGCCGAATCTTTTTTAGATTCGGTTTTTTAAAATCTGAATTGTTTCAATATTCTTTGATTTGTCTCCCTTAATCTGTAGAATGCCCACCTTACCAAAATGTAAGCGCTATTATAAGCTGGATATATAAATAAAAAAGGAGTGGTCAATTTGAAAAAGTTCTTCGTAATGGTTGTAGTCCTATTACTCGCTTTAGCCGGATGCAGCGGAGCAGGAGATAAAGAGGGTGCTGGAGGGAAAGACTCTGGAAAAACGAAAATATCAGTCTGGCATAACTTTGCCGGGGATGATTTACGTGCAAGAACAGTAAGAGATATGATTACTCAATTTGAAAAGGATCATCCGGATATTGAAATCGATGCACAAGCCATTCCAGTTGATGGATATCGTCAGCGGGTGAGTACGGTTGCCGCTGCGGATGAGCTTCCTGATGTTTTCTTGACGTATGCAGGCAGTTTTACAGATGAATTTCATAAAAGTGATTTAATTCAACCGATTACTCAATTATTCGAAGAAAATCCTGAATGGAAAGACTCATTCCTAAAAGGCGCATTAGATCCATACAACTATGACGGAGAATTATACTCAGCTCCGGTTGCGATGTCTTCAACGTCTTTCTTGTATTATAACAAGTCATTATTCGAAGAACATAACTTGGAAGTACCAGCCACTTGGGACGAGTTTATTGAAACAATCGACTTCTTTAAAGAAAAAGATATTACACCTCTTGCAATGGGGAATAAGGCTCCCTGGGTTGCGCAATCTACAACATTTGGCGCGATTGCAGACCGCGTAACAGGTACAGAGTGGTTCATGAATGCCGTTAACCAGGATGGCGCATCATTTACAGATCCAGTATTCATTGATGCATTAGATAAATTTAAAGAACTTGTAGATCATGATGCCTATTCTGATGGCGCAAACAGCATGGATAATACTCAGGCTGAACAGTATTTTGCCCAAGGAAAAGCTGCCATGATGCTGAATGGTTCCTGGACAATTAGCAGTTTAGCTGCTTCCGGATCAGAAGATGTAACAGCAAACATCGGGATTACAACAGTACCAGCAATTGAAGGCGGTAAAGGTGCAGGAAATACAATTACGGGCGGTCCTGGTGGAGGATACCTATTAAGCAGCAAAACAAAAGGTGCTGAAAAAGAAGCTGCGTTAGACTTGATTTACACATTAAGTAACGGAGAAGCACAAAAGGCTATTGCAGAAAGTAATTCAATGGTTATGTATGATGTGGAACTTGATCAAGATACGGTAGATCCATTATTTTATGAAGCATTTAACCTTGTAAAAGGCGCTGAGTTCGCCCCAGTATACGATCTGCATTTATCATCTGCAGGGGCTGAAGCAGTCAATAATGGATTGCAAGAAATTATGCTTGGTGGAGATGTGAAAAAAGTAGCGGAAACTATTCAAAACGCACAAGCAGCAAATAAAGATTGATTGTAAAGTTTCAAACGATGTTGATTGAAGTGAAGGGCACTGAGCGAAGATCAAGTGCCCTGGCTGCAGTCAATGGAGCTTAAATAAAAAAGCCCATGAGAGGAGGGGATTGTATGCAATCAGGACTAAAGTTAAAAGGATTGTTAGTGATGACGTTACTTCCTGCTCTTTTGCTTTACAGCTTTTTCGTCATCGTGCCCATTTTCTGGTCTTCCTATTATGGTTTTTTTAGTTGGTCTGGATTGGGTGAAGCAACCTATATTGGATTTCAAAATTACATTGAAGTCATTCAAGATCCTGTATTTTGGAGGGCTTTTAAAAATAATCTGATCATTGTGGCAGCATCTGTGTTAGGGCAAGTTCCAATCGCCCTCGGACTTGCTTTAATACTCAGGAAGAGTAGTTTATTCCAGCGCTTTGTTCGCTCGGCTGTCTTTTTACCAATGGTCATCTCTACCGTTGTAGTAGGTCTTATCTGGGGTTATATTTTTGACCAGGAATTCGGGATTGTGAATACTTTATTAACTGCAGTCGGGCTTGAAGAATGGACGAGAGCATGGCTTGCCGACCCATCTGTGAATATGTATGCCGTCTCAGTACCGATAATATGGAACTATATTGGCCCTTATTTGATTATCTTTATCGCTGCTATTCAAAACATGCCGGCAGAAATTGAAGAAGCTGCCTTACTCGATGGTGCTACCGGATGGAGGAAATTGTTCTACATTATTTTACCGAATATGTGGGGAACCATTAAAGTTGTCATCATCTTATGTATTTCCGGGAGTTTAAAAGCTTTTGACCAAGTATTTGTCATGACAGGCGGCGGACCGGCCCAGTCAACTGAAATTCTGGCAACCTATATGTACAATAATACCTTCTTGGTGTATCGATACGGTTTCGGTTCTGCAATATCCACTTTAATCATTATATTAAGCCTTATTCTAATCGGGATAAGCCAAATATTAATGAGGAAAAAAGACTAGGGAGGTGTAGGTAAGGTGAACACTCAAACTGAAACTCAAAAAATGAATTCCTCTTTAGATTTTTCATTAAAGGCAGGACTATTTAAAACAATTAAGGTTTTGTTTTTAACGATTTTTTCTTTATTGATGATATACCCGCTATACTGGTTGATTACGAGTGCTTTTAAAACAAATGAAGAAATTTTCACATCTCCTTATTCTTTCCCAACAAGCATTGCGTGGGAAAACTTTACAAGGGCATGGGAAGTAGCCAACCTAGGACAGGCAATGATCAATTCCACGATTGTTACAGTTAGTGCTACCGCATTGACTGTATTCCTCGGTGCATTAACGGCGTATGTATTATCCCGATTTACGTTTAAGTTAAAAGGGTTTTTAGTCGTTTTGTTTCTGCTGGGGATGCTGATACCGGTTCATAGTACGCTGGTTCCTTTATTTACGCTGATGAATTCAGTCGGCCTCTTAGATAGTTATTGGGCCCTTATTTTACCTTATACTGCATTTGAACTCCCCATCGCCATCTTTTTGACTGTTGCGTATATGAGTGCAGTACCGAAGGAGTTAGAAGAAGCGGCCGTTATGGATGGAAGTGGATACTGGGGAATATTCTTCAAGATCATGCTTCCGTTAAGTGTGCCAGCATTATCAACAGTCGCAATCCTGGCATTTTTACGTTATTGGAATGAGTTTGTCTTTGCGTTGGTATTTATCAACGATAGTGCATTAAAGACATTGCCATTAAGCTTAGCGGTATTCTCCGATGGATTTAGTACAGATTACGCGCTTACGATGGCTGCAATGACAATCGCTGTTATTCCAACCATTATCATGTATGTTCTCTTCCAGGAACAGATTATGAAAGGTATGGTAGCAGGAGCAGTTAAGGGATAATGATTACTAGTAAAAGGCGGTGTGGCAGATGAATGTTATCCTTTCAAAATATGTATATGTCCTGCAGCAAATATATTGGTTTGCCTACTTGCAAGTGTTGTGGTTGTTATTTACTTTACTTGGATTAGGAGTATTTGGAATTTTCCCTGCCACACATGCTCTCTTTACGGTCTTAAAGGAAAAAGATTTATCATCTGGAGAAGCATTTCGTACATTCCGAAATGCTTTTACCTTTTCCTTCTTTAAATTGAGCGGAGCGGCACTCATCTGGCATTTCATGTTCCTTCTAGTAGGCGCCAATCTATTGATCTTACAATCGATCTATCTCAAATATTTGGTAATGGGTATGATCGGGATCATTTTTCTAAGTATGATTCACTTTTTTCAATACTTGGAAACGGATCAACCAATTATTTCTCAAGTCAAAAGGGCCTTTTCCTTCGTCTGGATTTTACCAAAAAATAATATAGGATATTTGTTTATTTTTGTTATAGAATTATTCGCCATTGCCTATATACCTGGAATTACCTTCTTTTTTGGTATAAGCGTTGCCGCATTTTTTATGGTGAAGATAGGAAATTCCGAGGAAAATAAGAGACTGCAAGCAAAACTGGCAGAAAGGAGCTTCTCATGACCAAAAAAGGATTGAAGGTTGTCACGATTGGGGGAGGATCAAGCTATACGCCAGAACTGATCGAAGGGTTCATCAAACGCTATGAATCTCTTCCAATTAAAGAATTGTGGCTTGTTGATATCGAAGAAGGGGAAACCAAATTACAGATCGTGGGAAATCTTGCGAAAAGGATGATTAAAAAAGCGAATATCCCCATGGAAATTCACTTAACCCTGGATCGCCAAGCCGCCCTTAAGGATGCGGATTTTGTAACCACACAATTTCGGGTTGGACAATTAGAAGCAAGAGCAAAAGATGAAGAAATTCCGCTGCGATATGGTGTTATCGGTCAAGAAACAAATGGACCGGGAGGATTGTTTAAAGCCCTCCGTACCATCCCTGTCATAGTAGAAATTGTGAACGAGATGAAAGAATTATGTCCAAATGCGTGGCTCATCAACTTT
Source organism: Bacillus haikouensis (assembly GCF_013179555.1). Taxonomy (GTDB): domain Bacteria; phylum Bacillota; class Bacilli; order Bacillales; family Bacillaceae_B; genus Rossellomorea; species Rossellomorea haikouensis_A. Next base: position 21 of record NZ_JABMCR010000281.1, on the reverse strand, counting down.
ACCAACCCTGCCGGAATGATT
>NZ_JABMCR010000280.1 GCF_013179555.1 Bacillus haikouensis | reverse complement strand
GTTAAGGAAACCATATCATATCTAAATAGCAGGAATTATGTTCCTCTATTTTTTCACAAAAAAGTGTCATATCCCTCTAAAACAGAGATATATGCCACTTTTTTTATTTCTGCAGCTAACCGACCTTTCAAAACAATCAAACACAAAAATGTAAGCGATTTTATAATAAAGCGCTTACGGGTGCAGCGATATCCCCGATGTTATTTGCGGGAGGCTGCAGCGGAGGATCGAGTGAGACCGTATCCGAAAGCAGTGACGGCAAGGTCGTTTTGGATTATTGGCATACGTATAGTGATCAGGAAGAGGTTCTTAATGAGAAGATTTAGCCATTGTTTGAAAAGTAACATCCTGAAATTGAGTTGAAGCTTACGAGGATGCCGTATGAAGGATTGAAACAGCAGGTGATTGCGGGGGTATCCGGCGGGGAAGCGCCAGATTTGATGCGTATGGATATTGTCTGGGTTTCTGAGTTTGGGCAAAATCGCAAAGATTTTGACACTCCTTTTTCTTGATTTAACAGTTTGTTCCAATAATAAAGCTGCTTAATTTAATATGCTAAATATACCCTGAATTGCAAATGACAGAACTTTCTGTTCTTCAGATTTTGTGGTACGATTTCTAATACACTTTAAGGCACAAAAACAAAGTAACAAAGGGTAGTATGTATGATGAAATACAAAGAACAGAACCTTCTATTAACTAGCAGCTTAATGGAATAATATGAGACATACATACACGGGTATATGTATAACTATCATGCAAATTCATATAGAAGATTGGAAGTAAGATTTTAACAATGGTGCATTTTTCAATAAAAGGAAAGCGATAAATATTGTAGAATTATATTTAGTAGGTAAAAAATGAGGAAACGTTTCCATAAGGATGTGTCGGTATTGGTAACAATAAAGGAAGTTGCAAAAGAAGCTAATGTTTCAATCTCCACTGTATCAAGAGTACTTAATAAGAGCGGGTATACAAGTGAAAAAACGAAAGAAAAGGTTCTTAATGCAGTTAAGAAACTTAACTACCAAGGGAGTCTGATAGCTGCTGCAATGAAGAAGAAACAGACCTTAACTCTTGGTTTAATCATACCTGATATAAAGAATATTTTTTATTCAGATCTGACTAGAACAATAGAAGATCGAGCGAATAGTCATGGATTTAACATCTTTTTATGTAATACAGATAACAATTTGCAGAAAGAAGCAGAGTATATACACCTATTGATTGCTAAGGGAGTCGATGGAATCATCTTTTCATCTCCAGAGGTTAATGATGGAAATATAGAAGAATTGAAGGGGAAATATCCTGAGCTGCCAGTTGTCATATTAGGGGGGAAATTCCCGAAATTAATTCTTAATGAGATCGTAGTTGATAATGTTGATGGTGGATATAAAGCGATGAGACATCTTCTGGATTTAGGGCATAAGGATATTGCCTTTATCGGCGGGGACCTTGAATCTTATGCATCAATTGAAAGGCACCAAGGGTACAAGTTAGCATTGAATGAAAGAGGCGTTCCTATAAATAACGATTATGTGATTTTTGACAAGTTTTATATACAAAGCGGGTATGAAAATGCAATGAAATTATTACAAAAAAATGATAGGCCCACGGCAATTTTTGCGGTTAGCGACAGTGTTGCTGTAGGTGTCTACAAAGCTGCGAGGGAGCTAAATATAAGAATTCCCGAACAATTATCAGTTGTTGGTTTTGATGATTCTCAATATGCGGAAATTTTGTCTCCTATGCTTACGACCATTCGTACACCTATTAAAGAAATGGGTCAAAGAGCTATAGAAATCATGGTTAAAGCAATTAAGGAAAAGCAAATAATTAAAGAAACAGTCCTCTTTTATCCAAATCTTATTGAAAGAGAGTCAACTATGGCGATAGAAGTAGGTAATTTAAAAAGAATGACTTAGAATAATAGTTCAAGAATCTGATGATTTTCTATTAATTAATATAATTTTATAAATTTTCAAAAAAATCATTGAAACTGGTTTATTAAGTATGTATAATTTGATTTAAATAAGTGGAAACGTTTCCATCTATTTGAATCAATTTTTTTTTACGAAATACAATATGTATTATTTACTCAAAAAAACATCATGGTATATGTGCTATTTATCAGCCGCAGAATAAACCCCTTATGTACGAAATCTTCATGAAACACTAACAAACAGCTTTTCATTTTTCCTAAACTATATACAAATCGTAAGTTTCAAAATTAAATTGGTTGGAGGGAGGTTTTTGTGGAAACGATTCCATAAATAGTCTTTAGAACATTGTTTATTCGTTTACTGATCATTGTTTAATCCTAAACTATTTGTATTGAACTCCATTAAAATATAACTGATTTTTCAATAACTTTTTTGATTCAATCTTTGGCTAGTTTTTCAATGTATCCGACTTAATAACTACAGTGAAAGGGGATTGTAATGTTCGACTACAACATATTTATTCAAGGGTTTCCCGGAAAGTCATCAACCCATGGGGGATTAGGATGGAGTACCGTCACCTTGTTATCCCACGATGACCAAAACATTATCATTGATGTCGGCAGCTTCGGCGTCAGACCGTTGATACTAGATAAACTCAAAGCCAAGGGTTTATCTCCAAGTGACATATCGATGGTTTTGTTGACACATACGCATTGGGATCATTGTGTGAATTGGACGTTGTTTCCTAACGCGACCATCGTAGTGGGGGCGGTGGATATGAAATGGGCATTAAACGAACCGCCTGGAGGATGGCATGTTCCTGAATTGTATGTGAAGGAATTAAATTCTTCTTCACAAATAAGGATGGTCAACCATCTTGAAGAAATTGTCCCCGGGATTGTAGCTCATCAGACTGATGGACATTCACCAGGTCACCTGGCATACACCGTGGACAATGGAGACTATGATCTGATATTCAGCGGAGATGCCGCCAAGAACAGGGCGGAGCTTTTATCAAGGAATGCAGATATGACATTGAATCTTTCAGACAGCCAAGAATCAATCGACTACCTTTGGAGATTGTGGAGAAAAAGGGAGAACAGTATTTTAATACCCGGACACGATATCCCGATGAAGCTTGTGGATGGGAAACCTGTTTATCTTCATGAAAGAAAAGCGGATTTGCAATACTGGTTTTCTGAAACATTGGAGGATTATACAACGATCGAATTGGCAGATGAAGCAGCGTTAACTGAACAGACCAAGTAGGGCTGCCCATATTCTGGGGGGTGATCACTCAAGAAAATGAAAGGGTTTACATGGCTTTCGTTCCGCAAGTGAGAGTTTGAATAGATACAGGAATCGTTTGCCGGAAGTATTATATCCGAAACTGATTGATAACTGAAATTAAATGAGGTGTGAAAATATGAGTGATAGAAAAAAGCAGCGTGTGATCGTGACAGGCGGCTCTAAGGGACTTGGACGCGGAATCGCCCTGGCTTTTGCAGAGGCAGGTGCGTCAGTGGTCATTGCTGATGTTGACACTGAAGCAGGCGAGCGGTGTGTACAGGAAATCAACGAATCTGGCGGGGAGGGTCTATTCGTTTATACGGATGTATCGTCAAGTGAAGATGTAAAGAAACTCTTTGAGGAATCCCGCCATTTCCATGGCGGAATCGATGTGCTCGTTAACAATGCAGGAATCGGTCACGGACCGATGTCAGAAAGACATTTCCTGAAAACTGACTACGGTATGTGGGAGAACCTGATGAATATACACATAAATGGCCTTTACCACTGCAGCCAATTGGCGGCAAGAGCCATGGTTCACCAAGGTGAGGGCGGGAGCATCATCAACATGAGTTCTGGGGGAGCTACACGGGCCCATCGAAATCGTGTCGCTTACGATGCGACGAAGGGTGCAATTGAGGCCGCTACAAGAGCAATGGCACTTGATCTGGCTCCATGGAAAATCCGGGTGAATGCCGTGATGCCAGGCTCTATGTGGGTTGAAAACCGTACAGCAGTCGGGAATGAGTCTTCACCTGATCTACTCATTCCACTCGGCAGGCTGGGAATGCCTCAAGACGTTGGGCATGGCGTTCGTTTCTTGGCTTCACCCGATGCTTCTTATATTACAGGCCATGTCCTGGCCATTGACGGCGGCCTCACGGCTCAGCTCCGGGCGCCGAGTATGGATGCCGATGTTGCACTCTCCCTCGACGAAATCGATTTAGGGATGGCTTCATCCGGAAGCAAAGACTAAATCTATTCCCGCACGACTTTAAGTAGTTTGATAGAAAATGAGATTTCAATCATGCAGCCAGATATCATCCACAAAAAACCCATGATAAATAGAAAAAAGGAGGAGCAAAAGATTATGAAAACGTCATTTACAACTATTTTCGGTGTGGAAAAGCCAGTTTTAGGGATGGTTCATTTAGGGCCGCTCCCTGGATCACCCCTATATGAAGGGAACCTCGATCAAGTACTGGAAGCTGCAATCCGTGATGCGAAAAGTCTTGAAAAAGGCGGCGCCAGCTCTGTTATGGTGGAAAACTTTAATGACTACCCGTTTTACCCGGAAACGGAGGAACCGGAAACAGTGGCAGCGATGACATTAATCGCTCACGAAATCCGCAGAGAAGTGAAGCTTCCAATGGGGATTAATATCCTGAGAAACTCTTGGAAATCGGCGTTGGCAGTTGCTGGAACAGTAGGGGCTGATTTTATCAGACTTAACGTCCTGACTGATGCGTACGTGACCGATCAGGGGCTCATTAACGGTACGGCGCACCTGGTAGCAAGATATCGTAAATTCCTCGGGTTAGAGAAGAAAGTCAAGATTTTCGCTGACATTCAAACGAAACATGCAGCTCCTTTAGCGGCCCGGCCTATTGATGTTTTGGCTCGTGATACTGCCTATCGTGGAATGGCAGACGCGATCATTCTTGCAGGAGAGGAATCGGCTCAGCCACCTTCCATCGAAAATTTAGAGGCGGTAAGGAAAGCAGTCCCTGATGTTCCGATCATTATCGGCAGCGGAATGAAAGTGGAAACGGCAAATCTTCTAAAATATGCGGATGGAGCTGTCTTTGGATACGGGGCAAAAATTGATGACATTATGACGAACCCGGTTGACGAAGATAAAACAC
>NZ_JABMCR010000028.1 GCF_013179555.1 Bacillus haikouensis | reverse complement strand
TCTTGTTTGTGTTTAACTTACTGCCGTTTCCGCCGCTTGACGGGTATCGGATCATCGAAGATCTGTCACCTCCCCATGTACGGGTGAAGCTCAGTCAATATGAGCAATACGGCATCCTGCTGTTTCTGATCCTGGTGATCACACCGCTTGATCAATATACGATCTGGCCGTTCCTGCAGACAGGGATGAATGCAACAGGCCAGGCGTTCAGTGCAATCTTTGGAACGATCTTTTCAATCTTCAGCTAAGCTCTTTTTCGCAAAACTTTGTTGCTTTACAAACTAGAAAATTCCGAAACTTGGGTATTTTCGTTAATTTATTCCAGACTTTGTCTTAGCGCACTTTTCGAAAAGAGCACGTGTAAGCATCTCATTTAGTCACCTTCTTATTGTACGTAAGCCATAATCTTTTAGAAAACAGCCTTAGCTAAAAGGAGTGAAAAACGATGGAAAAGAAAAAGAACATCGGTTTTAATATTATAAAAAGTGATCCGACTGACGGTCACGGAGGCTACGGAGTCGGGTCGCTGAGTCTTGATAACGTTTCTCCGGTCATGATCGATGTCGAAGAAGGGGAAGCGACAATCGAAATTGGCGCGATGCATGCCAGGAGCCCGATTGAAAAAGGAATCAAGTTCACGAATAATCGTGAGGATTCGGCGGGCGGCAAGCCGTACTGGCTGATCTGGGTGACGATCGACCGCATGGAGGACGGCCCTTATTATGCAGGGCTTACGGCTTGCGAATTGGTCGTTAACCGTGGGAAGCGCAGAGGCTACAAGTCGATGCCTGAGCACGTGAATCATATGGATAAGTCGATTAAGCGCTACATTATCGTTGAGCAGATGGACGATAAATCGAAAGGGATCCTCACAGACTTCCTCAAGACCCATGATCAGGGCATGTGGGACCGCTCAAAGCCTGAACTGAAAAAGGCATTGAAAGCAGAATAATCCTTGCGGCAGGATATGAATTACTCTATCAGGTCCCTTCCCTCTAGTGTTAAAACGCTTAGGGAGGGGTCTTTGATATATTTCTTGAGGAAATTTCGACTTTTGTGAACAAAGTGTGACATTTTTTGAAAGTGACTTTCACATCTTGTACTTGTCTTGGAAAAAAAGTACACTTAAAGCACAGTTTGCACATAAACTAGGACATGAAAAACCTCGGGTTCGCACAAGCCCGAGGTTTTTCGTTTTTATAAGATGATAGCGTGTTTCATAAGTAGTAAGTTATGATTATAAGCTCTCCTTATGCCTGATCATAATGAACTTCTACTTTTCTTATCGTGGTCCGGCGGGTACGATGAGGAAAAGGATTGGAAAAAGGAGGCGCTGATATGAAAGAACTGCTTACGTTTCGAATAGCAGAAAAAAAGGATTTGGATCCGATCGTGGAAATGCTTGCGGACGATGTGCTTGGTAAAGGGAGGGAACGGTATACCCATCCGCTCCCGGAAAGTTATGTGCAGGCATTCCATGCGATTGACGAAGATCCGAATAATGAACTGATAGTGGCCTGTCGTGAAACCGAGATCTTAGGCGTCATGCAGATGACGTTCACCCCTTATCTGACGCACCAGGGAAGCTGGAGAGCGACGATTGAAGGGGTAAGGACGTCTGCAGTTGTCCGTGGTCAGGGAGCCGGCACACAGATGATCGAATGGGCAATTAAGCGGGCAAAGGAACGCGGCTGCAGCCTGGTGCAGCTTACGACAGACAAACAGCGTGCAGAGGCCCTGAGGTTCTATCAGAAGCTTGGCTTCAGCGCCACGCACGAAGGAATGAAAATGAAACTTTAACAAGCTGAAGGTCCGTCCCACGCCTCATTAAAGCAGCGGGGGATTGGCCCTTCAAAAGCTTTATGAATCAGAAGATCCAGTCCGTCAGCTTTTTGTACCATGGTTTGCTGTCGTTTTTGGATGGCGTTTTTTCATCCGGTGACTCTTTGTGTTCACCAAGATGCTCTGTGCAATATTCTGTCGGTTCGGTGCCTTTAAGGAAGTAGGTGAATCGTTGAACGGGACAATCCTTCGTGGCGAGTTTGCCATTATGGGGATTGACCGCCACTCCGACGACTCCCTTTGTCGGCTTGAACGCTTTGACGGGTTCGTCCTTCAGGGCCTCCTCCATAAATTCCACCCATATTTTCTTCGCATAAAGCTTATCGTTTATAAGGGAGATTTCTTTTCCTTTGTCGTACCCTGTCCATACTCCGGCTGTCAGCTGCGGGGAAAAGCCGATCATCCAGTTGTCCGTGTTGGTCGTACCGGATTTTCCGGCATAGTGGCGTGTGGCGTCTTTTCGGATCTGGATACCGGTAACGGTCGAGTAATCATTCAGTTTGGGGTCAAATATCCCGCTCAGCATATGCGTCATGACGTAAGCGGTGTCCGGATCTAGGACTTGTTCTTTCTTCATTTCTTTTTCATAAATAACGTTTCCGGACCAGTCTTCCACACGGGTGATGAAGACTGGTTTCACTTTATAGCCGCCGTTGGCGAACATATTGTAGGCGTTCACCATATCGATTACTCTCGCCCCTGAAGTTCCGAGTGCAGAAGAAGGATATTTCTTGACCGGGGTTGTGAGGCCGAATGTTTCTTTGGCCGTTTCAGTCAATGTCTCCTGTCCCATGAACAAGTGGGTCTTGACGGCATAGACGTTGTCGGAAAGCGCAATCGCCTGGGCAAGTGTGATGTCATCATTCGCATATTTATTATTGTAGTTGTGAGGAGCATATTTCTTATTGCCATCAAAGGTGAAAGAAGTGAGCTCGCTCTTCATCGTCGTAGAAGGTGTAAAGCCCTGCCGGAGTGCCGAATAGTACAGAAGCGGCTTGATTGTCGATCCAGGCTGGCGGATGGCTTGAACGGCGCGGTTGAAAGGACTTTCCTCGTAATTCCGCCCGCCCACAAGTGAAGTGACATACCCGGTTGCAGGGTTCATCGAGACGAAGCCGAGCTGAATGTCGGATTCCTCTCCTATCTGCTCGGCAGCCACTTTTTCAGCAATCTCCTGATGCTTCGTATTCAGGGTCGTGTACACCTTAAGTCCGCCCATTTCAATCGTCCGTTCTTCAAGGCCGAGTTCGGTGCGGAGGATATTTTTCACAACATCCTGAAAATAAGGTGCCGTTTCTACGGTTTTATGGGCGTGATGACCGGTGACTTTGATCGGTTTCGCTTTCATGATCTCACTTTCCTCGTTCGTGATGAATCCATCTTCCTCCATTGAATCAAGGATGAGCTCCTGCCGCTTCTTGGCATTCTCCATTGATTCAAGTGGAGAATAGTATGAAGGAGCTTTCGGTACCCCCGCAAGCATGGCTGCTTCCGCGAGGTTCAGCCTGTCTGCGTCCTTCCCGAAATAATATTGACTCGCTGCCTGGATTCCGTAGGCACCGTGCCCGTAATAGATGGTGTTCAGGTAACCTTCGAGGATTTCTTTCTTGGAATAGTTCATTTCGATCCGAAGCGTATAGAGTGCCTCGGAAATCTTACGTTTCCACGTCTTATCATGCGTTAAAAACAGATTGCGGGCGTACTGCTGGGAAATGGTGCTCGCCCCCTGAACCTTGGCCATTGCCTTCAGATCGGCGAGTGCGGCACCTGCAATCCGTTTTACATCAAATCCGTAATGCTGATAAAAATTCTTATCCTCAATCGAAATCGTGGCTTCGAGGAGGGCGGGGGAAATGTGGTCGAGTTCCACCCAGTAGCGTTTCTCCCCGGTATTCGTCTCCCCGATCACCTTGCCGTCTGCCCCGTATAGAAGTGTGGATTGCGGTACGGCAAGCGGCGGAGGTCCTTGAATCTTCGCATACGCCAGAATACCCATCAGTCCTGCGAGAACAAGGACAGAACATAATAGAGACAGTATGACGGCTGCCCTGACGTATTTTTTTGTTTTCTCCATTCTAGAACGAGTGATCAATTCCATCCCTATTCCCGCTTTCATTTTAAAATAGTTTTCTATCAGAATCGCTTCTTTGGACAGTCCCTCTACGGCTTTAAAGCAGTGAGGCACGGACCTTGTACCGGACATCAAGTGTATATAAACAGTATGAAAGGTTTAGGGAGTTTTTAAACGTCGTAGAGATAGAAAAAATTTCACTTGAATTTTTGCTAGATTCCACTATACTTTTTCTCATGTTTGTATTTATCATGATAGGGAAGGATAAAAATGACGTCTTTTGGGGTCGTTATTCAAGAGGCTTTGATTGTTTTAGATAATGGTTGGATTTTCAGGATATGTCAAAAGCTTAGAGTTGATTAAAACCTGGATCCAGCTGTTAATTGGAGTGCAAGGCTAAGACTCCCTCGGAAAAAGTGATTATGACGGATATGAAAAAGAGATAAAGAAGGGAAGTAGAAACAATGAGTGAACTTTGGTACACAGAAAAACAAACCGAAAATTTCGGAATCACGATTAAAATCAAAAAGACTTTACATACAGAGCAAACGGATTTTCAATACCTGGAAATGGCTGAAACAGAAGAATGGGGCAACATGCTGTTCCTTGACGGAATGGTCATGACAAGCCAGAAAGACGAATTCGTCTATCACGAGATGGTTGCTCACGTTCCTTTGTTCACGCACCCGAACCCGGAGAAGGTCTTGGTTGTCGGAGGCGGGGACGGCGGCGTCATCCGCGAAGTGCTGAAGCACCCGAGCGTGAAAAAAGCCGTATTGGTCGATATTGATGGAAAAGTAATCGAGTTCTCTAAGAAATACCTCCCGGAAATTGCGGGCGAGCTTGAAAACGAGCGTGTCGATGTTCAAGTTGGCGACGGTTTCATGCATATCGCGAAAAGTGAAAATGAATATGACGTCATCATGGTCGATTCCACCGAGCCTGTAGGTCCGGCAGTAAACCTGTTCACAAAAGGATTCTATGCAGGAATCTCGAAAGCTCTTAAAGAAGACGGAATCTTTGTCGCTCAATGTGACAATCCTTGGTTCAAAGCAGACCTTATCCGCCAGGTGCAGCGCGATGTAAAGGAAATCTTCCCTGTTACACGTCTGTACACAGCGAATATCCCAACTTATCCAAGCGGAATGTGGGCATTCACAATCGGTTCTAAAAAACACGACCCTATCGAAGTGCCTGAAGAGCGTTTTCACGAAATCGAAACAAAATACTACACACCGGAACTGCACAACGCAGCATTCGTACTTCCTAAATTCGTGAAAGATTTGACGAAATAATAAGTAATAGAATCCCTTATTACTTTATATGTGTGAGGGACAAGTCCCTCACACGTCTAACGGTTTAAACTAGCGAGGGACGATCTGCAGAGATCCTGCCCTCGATATGGAAAGGTTGAATTTGATGCGATTTGATGAAGCTTATTCAGGTAATGTGTTTATTAAGAGCCACCCTTCTTATGAAGAGAGCTCTGTTGTCCTTTACGGGATGCCAATGGATTGGACGGTCAGTTACCGTCCTGGTTCGCGATTCGGCCCTGCCCGCATTCGCGAAGTTTCGATCGGACTCGAGGAATACAGTGCCTATCTTGATCGTGAGCTTGAAGAGGTGAAATTCTTCGATGCCGGTGATATCCCGCTTCCATTCGGGAACCCGCAGCGAAGCATCGATATGATTGAAGACTATATCGATCAGCTTTTAAGTGATGGAAAAATCCCTTTCGGCATGGGCGGTGAGCACCTCGTTTCATGGCCGGTGATGAAAGCCGTGGCGAAGAAGAATCCCGAATTGGCGATCATCCATATGGATGCGCACACCGATCTTCGTGAAGAGTACGAGGGGGAGTCGCTTTCCCACTCGACCCCGATCCGCAAGATCGCAGAGCATATCGGACCTGAGAATGTATTCTCTTTCGGAATCCGTTCCGGTATGAAGGAAGAATTTCAGTGGGCGAAAGAAAACGGCATGCATATCTCGAAATTCGAAGTTCTCGAGCCGCTGAAGGAAATCCTTCCGAAGCTTGAAGGCCGTCCGGTTTACGTAACGATCGACATCGACGTCCTCGACCCTGCCCACGCCCCGGGTACAGGAACCGTGGACTGCGGCGGAATCACGTCCAGGGAACTGCTTGCTTCGATCCATGCGATCGCACACTCCGGCGTGAACGTAGTAGGAGCAGACCTCGTCGAAGTCGCCCCAATCTATGACCCATCCGAACAAACAGCCAACACAGCTAGCAAACTCATCCGTGAAATGCTGCTTGGCTGGGTGAAATAATGTTTGTGAAACAGGATTGCCCATTTGTTGGGTGATCCTATTTCTTTTATCAGACAACATTTGCACAAGGCGAGCCGAATCGGTGGATTTAGAATTTGGTCAAACTTCTCTATATACTCGAAAAAAGAAGATGGGTGAACTTACAAAAGATATAACTAGCTCTTTATATTAGTATTAACCAATTCCAGCTGTTGATTGGAGTGGAAGACGAAGACTCCTGCGGGAGAAGTAGCTGATGTGAGACCCCACAGGGAGGTATGTGTTCCCCACCTATTGTTGGACTCCCCAAACAACAATAGGAGGTGCCCGTGGAAAGCGAAGTCTTCCACGGAAATCAACAGCGGTATCAAACGGCCTATGCCTTTATATCGAGCTAAGCAGCCGGATCACACCTCATTTTCACAAACTTCCAACCCGAAACTCCGCCCCTTTCATTGCATTTTCATCCAAGAGTTCTTATACTTAATTAGTTAGAAGGAAGTCCACCCTGCAAAAGGGATGGAACTGATCCAAGATCGGACCCTAAAACAGAAAAGGATGTGAGTGGTTTGACAGATTTAAACAACGAATCCACGCCTGTCAAAATTCACTTGAAAACGAATATCACGATCGGCGACGACAGCGACTCTTTTGAGTTGGTTTCATTCGGACAATACTATGAAAAAGGGGATGCCTTTTTTCTCAAGTATGATGAGGTTCAAGAGGAAGGAACCATCCATACGATCGTCAAGATTACCGATACACAGGCACTTATCTTAAGAAGCGGTGCTGTGAAGATGAGAATGGTATTTAACGAAAAGGAAGAGATGAACGGCTCCTACGAAAGCGAGCTCGGGACGCTCTTACTTACGACAAAAACGAAAAAACTTTCACATACAAAAAACCTGATGAAGACTGAAGGGGATTTCAACCTGTCATACGAACTGAACATGCAGGGCAGCCCGGTCGGGGATTATGAGATGTCGATCAATTTTAAGGAGGAAGAATAGGCGTATGAATATCGTCGAAAAAGTGCAAGCAAACCTGAAATCTGAAATCAAAGCAGCGGTTCTGAAAGCGAATCTGGCAACGGAGGATCAGATTCCGGACATCATCCTGGAGACACCTAAGGAAAAGACACACGGTGATTATTCCACGAATATGGCAATGCAGCTTGCCCGTGTCGCAAAAAAGGCGCCGCGCATGATCGCGGATGACATCATGGCAAACTTTGACCAATCAAAGGCATCGATTGAAAAAATGGAAATTGCGGGACCCGGGTTCATCAATTTCTTTATGAACAACGACTACTTGACGGATCTGATTCCGATGATTCTCGATCAGGACCACGATTATGGCAGTTCTGATACAGGAAAAGGGGAACGCATCAATGTCGAGTTCGTTTCTGCAAATCCGACCGGCGACCTTCACCTTGGACATGCCCGCGGTGCGGCAGTAGGCGATTCATTGTGCAATGTGCTTGAAAAAGCAGGCTACAACGTAACGCGGGAGTATTACATCAACGATGCCGGAAACCAGATTCACAATCTGGCAAAGTCAGTGGAAGCCCGATACTTCCAAGCGCTCGGGCAAGACACGGCAATGCCTGAAGACGGTTATCATGGTGCCGACATCATTGGAATTGGTAAGAAGCTTGCGGAAGACTTCGGCTCTAAATATGCAGAGGCGAGTGAAGAGGAACGCTATAAGTTTTTCCGTGAGCACGGTTTGAAGGTTGAAATGTCCAAGCTTCAGAATGACTTGGAAATGTTCCGCGTACCGTTCAATGTGTGGTACTCCGAAACGTCTCTGTATGAAAACGGAAAAATCGATGCAGCGCTTGAGAAACTCCGTGAAAATGGTCACGTGTACGAAGAAGACGGCGCGACGTGGTTCCGTTCCACTGAACTCGGGGATGACAAGAACCGGGTGTTGATCAAGAACGACGGGACGTATACGTATCTGACTCCGGATATCTCGTATCATCAGGATAAATTCGAGCGCGGCCATGACGTACTGATTAACATTTGGGGAGCAGACCATCACGGGTATATCCCGCGTATGAAGGCAGCTATTGAAGCGCTGGGCTTTAACCGGAACAATCTTGAAGTCGAAGTGATTCAGCTTGTTCACCTTTATAAAGACGGTGAAAAAATGAAGATGAGCAAACGTACCGGTAAAGCGGTGACGCTGCGTGAACTTGTGGAAGAAGTCGGCCTGGATGCCGTGCGTTACTTCTTTGCGATGAGAAGCGCTGATACACATATGGATTTCGACCTCGACCTAGCGGTGTCCCAGTCCAATGAAAACCCTGTATACTATGCACAATATGCGCATGCGCGTATTTGCAGCATCCTTCGTCAAGCAGAAGAGCAGGGCTTGGCATCTGAGGACCGCATTGACTTGAGACTGATCGGAACGGAAAAAGAAGTTGATCTTCTCAAGAAGCTGGGTGAATTCCCGCAAATGATTGCCGATGCAGCAGAGAAGCGTACACCGCACCGTGTCGCGAATTACATCAATGATCTCGCGTCAGCATTCCATAGCTTCTACAACGCCAACAAGGTACTTGACGACGAAAACCGTGAGCTTACAACAGCACGGCTCGCACTCGTCAAATCCGTGCGGGTAACGCTTCAAAATGCACTTGCCCTGATCGGTGTAGCAGCTCCAGACAAAATGTAATCCGGATTGAAACGTTCGAAGGCCCTCCCGCACTGCATCAAAGCAGTGCGGGAGGGCCTTCTTTATGATATTTTTTTACCATTTAACGTATACTAGTTGTAGAAAGATGGCGGATTAGCTTAGGAGGTTATGAATGAAGACAGTTGTATTGGCCATAGTCACCGGATTTTTAGTAGGGTTCATTTTTGCCCTTTTCAAGCTTCCGATACCGGCTCCCCCTGCTTTGGCGGGAATAGCGGGGATTGTTGGGATTTACTTGGGATTCAAAGCGTTCATGGCGATTCAGCCTTGGATTGAATCGGTTCTTAAATAGCAAGTCTACATAAAGGACCCGTTCCGACTAGAGGAACGGGTCTTTGATTTTCGAGAATTGTCCAGCTCCGGGGCTTAGAGGCACATGTCATAAGTCAAACCGGCCAAGAAGGCAAAGAACGCCTTCATGTCCGGTTCGTCTTATGCCACACGCCTCTGAGCAAAGCCCCTCCGCTTTTCGCATTGTCCAGCTCCGGCGGCTAGAGGCTCGAGACATAAGTCATGCCATCCAAAAAGGCAAAGAGCGCCTTTGTGGCTGCCCTGCCTTATGCTTGTCGCCTCTGGGCAAGCCGCCTCCGCTTTTCGCATTGTCCAGCTCCGGCGGCTAGAGGCTCGAGACATAAGTCATGCCATCCAAAAAGGCAAAGAGCGCCTTTGTGGCTGCCCTGCCTTATGCTTGTCGCCTCTGGGCAAGCCGCCTCCGCTTTTCGCATTGTCCAGCTCCGGCGGCTAGAGGCTCGAGACATAAGTCATGCCATCCAAAAAGGCAAAGAGCGCCCTTTGTGGCTGCCCTGCCTTATGCTTGTCGCCTCTGGGCAAGCCGCCTCCGCTTTTCTATTGTCCAGCTCCGGGGCTTAGAAGCACATGTCATAAGTCAAACCGGCCAAGAAGGCAAAGAACGCCTTCATGTCCGGTTCGTCTTATGCCACACGCCTCTGAGCAAAGCCCCTCCGCTTTTCTTTTCACCACTCCAATATACCGCCGCTGGTGCGTTTGACGCCGCGTATCGAGGAGAGGTCTTCGATCAGCTTCAGCATGGCAAGGTCTTTGTGTTTGGCTTCTATCATGAAATCCACGTCGCGCCCGAATTTCTTTAAGGTTTTAAAAAAAGGCTTCACGAAATCAGGGTCGACATAGTCAGAGTGTGACCTGAATGCTTTCTCCGATTTAGGCGAAGAGATATGGATTTTCGGGACAAGATCGCGCCTATCCCACGTGTTGAATATATCACATAGATAGTCTTCGAGAGGATGTTCACTGAGATTCGCTTCGTGATGGTGGATATCGAGAACCATCGGAATATCTTCTTTCTGGCATGCTGCCAGCGTCTCGCTGACATTATACGTCTTGTCATCATTCTCCAGCGTCATGATTGCTTTGATCTCCGGCGGAATCAATTTCAAATTTGCATGGAACCGTTCGAGCGCAGCTTTCTTATCCCCATAGGTCCCGCCGATGTGAAGATTGATGACCGACTGCTCCTCAACCCCCATGTATTGAAGCATCCGGTAATGATACACCATATCTTTGACGGCATTGCCAGTGACGTCCTGCTTTGGGCTGGTGAATAAAGTAAATTGATTCGGATGGAAGCTCGCACGGATGCCGAACGATTTGATCAGATTCCCGAGCTCTTTCCATTCTTCTTTGAAAGGCGAAAGGAAGTCCCATTCGACATCCGGATGCGTCGCCAATGGGACAATGGAGCTTGAAAGTCTGTACAGCTCGATCTCATGAGCTGCGCAATAAAACAGGATGCGCTTTGTATGGGCAAGATTCATCCGCGTGACTTCAATAAGCCTTTCCATCCTTTCCTGCAAGGGAAGCTCGGTGAATCGCCTGTATGTCATCGTTTTGGAGGGACTAGAATCCCACAGTGCAAGGGAATTTGCCACAAACCCCAGTCGGACTCTCATTTCATACCCCCTTTATAGCAGAATTGTAATCGCCGATGCGACTTTTTCTTTACATCGAGTGAATAAAGAAACGGACTCCAAATCTCTGGCATTCAGCCTGTCCGAATTCTTTATATCTTCATCGATTTCTTTTCTTACTATTTCAATAAAATGTTTATCGTAAATCAAGTTATTCAGCTCCAGGTTTAAAAAAAAGCTTCGCTGATCAAAGTTCGCGGTTCCGATATCACAGGAATGATCATCTATGACTATGACTTTCCCGTGATAGAAGCCGTTCATGAATTGATATACGAAAGCCCCTTTGGCAAGCAACGGTCTGAAATATGGAAAAGCCGCCTCCTTCACGAGCGGATGGTCCGCCTGATTTGGTACGATGATTGTCAGCTTCACGCCCCGGTCGAGTGCATCCAGCAGTTTATCCATAAGATAATTTGTAGGGATGAAGTAAGGTGTACCGATGATGATTGAATCCTTCGCTTCTTCAATGAATTCACCGAAAAATTGTTCGATATTGACTCCTTCGGTTGGGAAAATACGATGTTCCAGACTGCCTTTTCTGGCAGGGGGGAAGTAAAGCTGGTCATTGGTTAGATCCTCCCCGGTCGCGCGGTGCCAGTCGATACAGAATTCTGTTTGAAGATCGGGTACGCCTTCACCTTCAATTTTTAAATGATAATCCCTCCACGGTGAAAGTTCGGGTTTTTCGTGTTCATCGATATATTCCTTTCCTACATTATAGCCTCCAAGATATCCATAGGTCCCGTCGATCACCGTTATTTTCCGGTGATTTCGCTGCTGCGAGCTGAAAAACGGAAAAGGAAACTTGATTCTCTGGCAGTACGCGATTTCCACACCGACACTTCTCAACATATGTACCTTGGACTTGGACACATGGAGGCTCCCGATCTGATCCATCAGCAGCCTGACCTTCACCCCCTCCTTTGCCTTATCCTTTAGAAGGTCCATGAAACGGTTTCCGAGATGGTCATTCTGAACAATGTAAAAAAGGATATGAATAGAAGATTCCGCATTTTTGATATCCGTAAACATTTTCTCGAACAAATCAGCTCCACGGGAAATTAATGTTATATCACTATAACGATTCTCGTAATTTCTTCTTGTACGGGTTCGAATGAATCGGCTTCGACCCAGTTTGAAATCGATTACCATCCAGGCAATCAATAATCCGATGATTAACAGCGTGTAATACAACCACATTCGAATCACTCTCTCCTAGTCAATAGGGTTAGTATGTCCGTTTATTGTTTTTGTGTTGCACCTTTTTTCCTTTTCCCTATAAACAGAAGAATGGAAACCAATTAACGGTACTTTTTTACCGTATAAACGATTCTCGGAAGGAACACGTATTCCGATTTAGAAAACAGCATTAAAAAAAACCGTTGACTGAATGCTCATTCATTATATAATGGAAGTAAGAATATTATTCTGAATATTAATTTGGTTTGAAAAGTTTGAACAAAGGGGAAGTTCATAAACGAACCGAATAAGGGGGAGATTGGAGATGAACGGTTTACTCATTCTCAATTGGCTTGCGTTCATTTTTGTAACCGTTTACGCAGTTGGTCTTTTTGTGTATGTGGTCAAAACGAGAATTGAATATATCAAGCTTGGAAAGAAAGTTGAATTTGATAAACGATTCAAGGAACGCTTCGAAAAAATCATGGTCAACGTATTCGGACAGAAAAAGCTTTTGAAGGATAAGAAAAGTGGAGCGATCCATGTCATGTTCTTCTACGGCTTCATCTTAGTCCAATTCGGGGCAATCGACTTCATCATAAAAGGACTGGCACCGGGGAACCATTTACCGCTTGGGCCATTATATCCAGGCTTCACATTCTTCCAGGAACTTGTCACGCTGATGATCCTGGTTGCGGTAGTATGGGCGTTTCACCGCCGTTATGTAGAAAAACTCGTGCGTTTAAAAAGAGGCTTCAAATCCGGTCTCGTTCTATTATTCATCGGCGGATTGATGCTTTCCGTCCTCGTAGGAAACGGGATGAGTCTGATCTGGCATGGTGAAGAGCTTGCCTGGACAGAACCTGTCGCGTCATTGATTGCAGGGGCTCTTGGAGCGATCGGGGAAACAGCATCCATCGTCATTTTTTACATTGCATGGTGGATTCACTTGATTTTCTTGCTTGCCTTCCTGGTATACGTGCCGCAATCAAAACACGCACATTTGCTCGCAGGACCGGCCAATGTATTCTTCAACCGCTTAGACAACCCGGGAAAACTGAAGCCGATCGACTTTGAAGACGAGTCTGCAGAAAGTTTCGGGGTAGGTAAAATAGAAGAGTTCACTCAGCCTCAGATGATCGATTTCTATGCTTGCGTGGAATGTGGCCGCTGTACCAATATGTGTCCGGCAACCGGCACGGGGAAAATGCTGTCTCCGATGGACCTGATTGTGAAGCTGCGTGATCACTTGACGAATCACGGAGCAGCCGTCACCCAGAAGAAACCATGGGTGCCGACATTCGCTTTCAACGGGACAAAAGGAAATCAGATTGCGATGGCGAGTGCGACACAGGCGGCTGAAGAAGCGGCAGCCGGTGCAGCATACAGCCCATCTTTGATCGGAGATGTCATCACGGAAGAAGAAATCTGGGCGTGTACGACATGCCGGAACTGTGAAGACCAATGTCCGGTCATGAATGAACACGTGGATAAAATCATTGACCTCCGCCGTTATCTTGTATTGACGGAAGGAAAGATGGATGCAGATGCACAGCGTGCAATGCAGAACATCGAGCGTCAGGGGAATCCATGGGGTCTTAACCGCAAAGAGCGTGAAACCTGGCGTGAAGCGAGAGAAGATGTTCATATCCCGACAGTCAAAGAAATGAAAAAAGCCGGAGAAGAATTCGAATTCTTATTCTGGGTCGGATCCATGGGTTCATTCGATAACCGAAGCCAGAAAATCGCTCTTTCTTTTGCCAAGCTGATGAATGAAGCAGGCGTGAAGTTCGCGATTTTAGGAAATAAAGAGAAAAACTCAGGTGATACACCACGACGTTTGGGGAATGAATTTCTGTTCCAGGAGCTGGCTGCGAACAATATCGCCGAATTCGAAAAGCATGAAATCAAGAAAATCGTCACCATCGACCCCCATGCTTATAACATATTTAAAAATGAATACCCTGACTTCGGACTGGAAGCTGAAGTCGTCCACCACACCGAGCTTCTCTATGACCTGGTGAAGGAAGGGCGCCTGAAGCCTCAATACGAAGTGAACGAAACGATCACGTTCCACGATTCCTGTTATCTTGGCCGTTACAACGAAGTGTATGATCCGCCCCGGGAAATCCTTAAATCGATTTCCGGCGTGAAGCTCGTTGAGATGGAACGCAACCGGGAAAACGGAATGTGCTGCGGAGCCGGCGGCGGACTCATGTGGATGGAAGAAGACACCGGCCACCGGGTCAACGTATCCCGAACCGAGCAGGCACTTGCCGTCAGCCCTTCCGTCATAAGTTCCGGCTGCCCTTACTGCCTGACGATGCTTTCTGATGGAACGAAAGCGAAGGAAGTCGAGGAGAACGTTTCAACACTGGACGTAGCTGAGCTGCTTGAGAAAGCAGTATGCGGTGACCGAAAAGATGAGAGTGTAGCATAAACGGGATTTCCATATATTTTAGGTTCAAACATGGAATTGAGGGGGCTGAAATTTAAGCCCCAGTCCCCAGGAGTGAGACAACATAACCACACATTATGGCGTTTCACTCCTATTATTTTTTTGAAATAGTAATTTACAAGAAAAATAAAAACTTTCTAAAAAATCATTACGTTTTACACAATTTTGAAGTACAATGAAGATAGTTGAAAGGGACGGAATCTGTCCCTTCCTCTTTTGGGGTTTGGTCGAGCGAGCGTTCAGTCAAATGGGCGGAACCACTGTGTTTATAGAATTCCACTAGCAAAAAAAAACAAATACCTGATTAACAGGAGTCAACATCATACGATGGATTTTTTTGAAAGCGTATACAAAATTAAAACTTCAATCTGAAAGTTAAAGGAGAGGGATTTACATGGGGAAAACGGTCATTATAGATGGAGCCAGAACTCCTTTCGGAAAATTTGGCGGCGGCTTGAGCAAATTCACAGCGTCTGAACTAGGCGGATTTGCAGTGAAGGAAGCACTGAACAGAGCAGGTATCAGCGGTGAAGATGTCGAGGAAATCATCCTCGGTTCCGTTTTACAAGGCGGTCAGGGGCAGATCCCTTCACGACAGGCATCCCGCCATGCAGGACTCCCTTGGAATGTGAAGACAGAAACGATCAATAAAGTGTGCGCATCCGGAATGAGAAGCGTCACGATGGCGGATCAGATCATTCGTGCAGGGGACGGTGAAGTGATCGTAGCGGGAGGTATGGAATCGATGTCGAACGCGCCATATATTATGCCTAAAGCACGCTGGGGGTTCAAGATGGGCGACTCGAGTGTAAAGGACCTGATGGTTCATGACGGTCTCACCTGCAGCTTCAACAACGTTCACATGGGGACATACGGTAATGCGACAGCGAAGGAATTCGAACTGACAAGGGAAGATCAAGACCGCTGGGCATTAAGAAGCCATGAGCTAGCGGTGAAAGCAGCAGAAGAAGGCAGACTTGGAGAGGAAATCGTGCCGGTTGAAGTGCCGCAGCGCAAAGGCGATCCGGTCGTAGTCGTACGTGACGAAGCCCCGCGCAAGGATACTTCCTATGACGTACTGGCTAAACTGGGTCCGGTTTTCGGTTCGGACGGCACGATCACTGCCGGCAACGCACCTGGGGTCAATGACGGAGCGGCAGCGATGATCTTAATGAGCGAAGAACGCGCAGAGAAAGAAGGTAAAAAACCATTGGCGACAATCCTTGGCCATACAGCGATTGCTGTGGAAGCGAAAGATTTCCCGCAGACACCGGGTCTTGTCATCAATGAACTATTGAAGAAAACAGGCAAATCACTAGAGGAAATCGACCTGTTTGAAATAAACGAAGCATTCGCAGCAGTCGCACTGACTAGCGGGAAGATTGCCGGTCTTGATCCGGAAAAAATCAATGTTAACGGCGGAGCGGTCGCTCTGGGCCACCCGATCGGAGCAAGCGGTGCACGCATCATTCTGACACTTGCATATGAACTGAAACGCCGCGGCGGCGGCATCGGCATTGCGTCGATCTGTTCCGGAGGCGGCCAGGGAGATGCGATTATGATCGAGGTGCCGAAGCAGTAGGTTCGGGGTTGGAATTGGTAGATTGGTAGAGGCTATGGTAAGTGGTGCCTTGCTCGATTTGTCAGTATTGAGCCTGGCGCGGAAAGGGATAATTGAGCAAGGCTTAAATCGGGTCTTCTGAGCAAGACACCAATTTGAACATTAGTCTGTGCCAGGAACAATCAGGGCTCATTGTGCCAGGAACAATCAACGCACTTTGTGCCAGGAACAAATCACGGTCTTTGTGCCTGGCACAAAGCGCCACTCCACAACGCGTACCAAGTACATTTCAACGGTTGTGTACCAGGTACAACTAGCCGCTGATGTACCTGGTACACCAACCAACCAACCAACCAACCAACATAAAACAAGCAATAACCAGTAATTTTTCTAACAAAGGGGAGAGCACAATGAATATAAAAAAAGTCATGGTTATCGGAGCGGGGCAGATGGGTTCCGGCATTGCCCAGGTTTGTGCCCAAGCGGGATTTGACGTATTTTTAAATGATTTGAAAGAAGAGTTCGTTCAGAAAGGGATGGGCGTCATCACGAAGAACCTTGCCCGTTCTGTGGAAAAAGGAAGAATGACTGAAGAAGATAAGGGGGCGGCATTGAACAGGTTGACGGCTTCGACGGATATCAACGATGCGAAAAACGTCGATATCGTAATTGAAGCTGCGGTTGAGAATATGGAGATCAAGAAGAAAATCTTCGCTCAGCTGGATGAAATCGCGCCTGAACACGCGATTCTCGCTTCCAATACGTCTTCACTTCCGATTACGGAGATTGCAGCCGCTACAAAGCGTCCGAAACAGGTGATCGGAATGCATTTCATGAACCCTGTACCGGTGATGAAGCTTGTTGAAATCATTCGCGGGCTTGCGACAACAGATGAAGTGTATCAAACGATTGAGGATATGACGAAATCGTTGAGCAAGGTGCCGGTCGAGGTGGAAGACTTCCCTGGATTTGTATCGAACCGGATTCTGATGCCGATGATCAACGAAGCGGTCTACACACTGTATGAAGGGGTGGCAGGCAAAGAAGCGATCGATGAAGTGATGAAGCTCGGGATGAACCATCCGATGGGACCGCTTCAGCTTGCGGATTTCATTGGTCTGGACACATGCCTGTACATCATGGAAACACTGCACGAAGGATTCGGAGACGATAAATACCGCCCATGTCCGCTGCTTAGAAAATATGTGAAAGCAGGCTGGCTCGGACGCAAGACGGGAAGAGGATTCTATTCGTACGAATAAATTGCCTGGAATGATACGATCCGAAACACACCATAATGCATACGAACAGCCGGGAGGGAGACAATCATGAATTTACGATTTACGGAAGAACAGCAGATGATGCGCAAGATGGTAAGGGATTTTGCTGAAACAGAGATACAGCCTTTTGTGGAAAAAATGGAAGAGGGGCATTTTCCGCGTGAGATTTTAAATAAGATGGCAGAACTGGGCTTGATGGGCATTACGACGCCTGAGAAATACGGCGGGTCGGAAATGGATTTCACCTCATACATCATTGCCATTCACGAGCTGTCGAAAGTAAGCGCAACCATCGGGGTGATCCTGTCTGTTCACACATCGGTGGGGACCAATCCGATTCTTTATTTCGGAAATGAAGAACAGAAGCAGAAGTATCTCCCGAAGCTTGCATCCGGCGAATATTTAGGGGCTTTCTGTTTGACGGAACCGAGCGCCGGGTCGGACGCAAAGAGCTTGAAGTCGAAAGCGGAAAAGCGCGGCGGCCGCTATGTACTGAATGGTTCGAAGGTGTTCATCACAAATGGGGGCGAAGCGGATACATATATCGTGTTCGCTGTGACCGATCCAACCAAGGGAAGCCGGGGTGTTTCGGCGTTCATCGTCGAGAAAGGCACACCGGGCTTGATCATCGGGAAGGACGAACACAAAATGGGTCTTCACGGTTCAAGAACGGTTCAGCTCACATTTGAAGACATGACGGTACCGGAAGAAAACCTGCTCGGACAGGAAGGGGAAGGCTTTAAGATCGCCATGGCGAACCTGGATGTAGGACGTATCGGGATCGCTGCCCAGGCACTTGGAATCGCTGAAGGGGCGTTCGGTCACGCAGCAGCGTATGCAAAAGAGCGCGTTCAGTTCGGTAAGCCGATTTCTGCTCAGCAGGGCATCGGGTTCAAACTCGCTGATATGGCGACAGCCGTTGAAGGCTCGAAACTATTGGTGTATAGGGCTGCCGACCTGCGTTCTAAAGGAATCTCCTGCGGAAAGGAAGCCTCCATGGCCAAACTTTTTGCATCCAAAACAGCGGTTGAAGCGACAACCGAAGCGATCCAGGTCTACGGAGGCTATGGCTATACGAAAGAATATCCAGTTGAGCGCTTGTTCCGAGATGCCAAAGTGACCGAGATCTATGAAGGTACAAGCGAGATTCAGAGAATGGTGATTGGGAAGAACCTGCTGGTTTAGAAAATTAACAGTCAAAAAGAGTGTCGCTGTGTTTAGCTGAAAAAATACTGTTAAAAAATAGATTCCAACAAAGACGGGAGAAGAGATCATGAATTTTAAGTTATCTGAAGAACATGAAATGATTCGTAAGATGGTGCGCGATTTTGCACGCAACGAGGTTGCACCGACTGCTGCGGAGCGCGATGAGGAAGAGCGATTCGATATGGACATTTTCCATAAGATGGCGGAACTCGGACTGACGGGTATCCCTTGGCCGGAAGAATACGGCGGAATCGGAAGTGACTATCTTGCCTACTGTATCGCGGTTGAAGAGCTATCAAGAGTGTGTGCGTCAACAGGGGTGACACTTTCTGCCCACACTTCATTAGCAGGCTGGCCAGTATACAAATTCGGTACGGAAGAACAGAAGCAGAAGTATCTTCGCCCGATGGCGCAGGGGGAAAAAATCGGCGCTTACGGATTGACTGAGCCGGGTTCAGGTTCAGATGCAGGCGGCATGAAGACAATTGCACGCTTAGAAGGCGACCACTACGTGTTGAACGGCTCAAAGATCTTCATTACCAACGGCGGCATCGCAGATACGTATATTGTATTTGCATTGACTGATCCGTCTTCACGCCAGCGCGGAACCAGTGCATTCATCGTCGAGAAGGATTTCGAAGGTTTTTCTGTCGGTAAAAAAGAGAAGAAGCTCGGGATTCGTTCATCTCCAACGACGGAAATCGTGTTCGAAGAGTGCAGGGTGCCGAAAGAAAATCTTCTCGGTAAAGAAGGAGAAGGTTTTAAAATCGCGATGATGACCCTTGACGGCGGCCGTAACGGTATCGCTGCCCAGGCGGTGGGAATCGCGCAGGGAGCGCTTGATGCGTCCGTCGATTATGCGAAAGAGCGTGAGCAATTCGGTAAGCCGATCGCTGCGAATCAGGGAATTTCTTTTAAAATCGCAGACATGGCGACATCGATCGAAGCCTCGCGTCTATTAACCTATCAAGCGGCGTGGCTGGAGTCGGAAGGCCTTCCATATGGAAAAGAATCAGCGATGTCGAAGCTGATGGCAGGGGATACGGCGATGAAAGTGACGACAGAAGCGGTCCAAATCTTCGGCGGCTACGGCTACACGAAGGATTATCCGGTTGAGCGCTATATGCGTGACGCGAAGATTACTCAGATCTATGAAGGCACGCAGGAAATCCAGCGTTTGGTTATTTCCCGTATGGTGACGAAATAAAGATAGATAGGAACGTCAATCTGCGAAACGGGCATTTTTAATACGGGATGTTACCACATATAATCCGTCCGCTTCATTGGGGGATGAAGCAGGCGGAAAGTAAGAAGGATCAATGGGAGAATGAGATAAAGGCGGTCGGTTATATTGGATAAAAAAAGAGAAGTGCATGCGTCTGTTAAGGATGAACGTTTAGTGGAAAAGCGGCGTGATCAGATGATAAGGGGAGCCGTCTCTCTATTTAAACAGAAGGGATTTCATCGCACCACGACGAGAGAGATTGCCAAGGCCGCCGGATTCAGCATCGGAACGCTTTATGAGTATATACGGACAAAGGAAGATGTATTGTATTTGGTCTGTGACAGCATTTATGAGCAGGTTCGATTGGAGCTTGAGGAACTGGATATTGATCAAGGCACGATAGAGAGCTTGAAGCTCGGCATCGCCCACTACTTTCAGGTGATGGACCGCATGCAGGATGAAGTACTAGTCATGTATCAAGAAGCGAAATCACTGTCGAAGGATGCGCTTCCTTACGTTCTGAGGAAAGAGCTTGAAATGGTGGCGATGGTCGAGAAATTGATCGTCCGCTGCGTCGAGACAGGCGAGCTTGAGCTTAGTGAAAATCAGATTCATATGCTCGCGCAAAATGTATTCGTCCAGGGGCAGATGTGGGGATTCCGCCGCTGGGCATTGCAGAAGAGATATTCATTGCAGGAATACATCGACCTTCAAATCGAACTGCTTTTTGCAGGTGTCATAGGCTTTGAAAAACAAAGGAGAACAGGGGGAGTAATATGAGCACGGTTGAAGTTTACAAACCAAAGCACCATGTCCGTTTTGTCACGGCATCGAGCCTTTTCGACGGACATGATGCATCGATCAACATAATGAGACGGATTATTCAGGCAAGCGGATCAGAGGTTATTCACTTAGGTCATAACCGCTCCGTGGAAGAAGTGGTGAATGCTGCGATCCAGGAGGACGTACAGGGGATTGCGATTTCCTCCTATCAAGGCGGACACGTTGAATATTTTAAGTACATGTATGATTTGCTAAAAGAAAAAGGGGCTTCCCACATCCGCATTTACGGAGGCGGCGGCGGGGTCATCATCCCGCGCGAAATCAAGGAGCTTCATGAATACGGGATCGCCCGGATCTTTTCACCTGAAGACGGCCGCCAGCACGGCCTTCAGGGGATGATCAACAAGATGATTGAAGAGTGTGACTTTCCGACGATTGAAGGAAGCGTCAATTCGGAAGTGGATAAGCTTTCGGCTGGAGATGTGAATGCCGTTTCGAAGCTGATCTCACTGGCTGAGTACCAGGTCGGGGCGAATAAAGAAGTCGCGGCTGCTGCTCAAACCGTTTTCTCGGAAATTAAAAATCTTGTGAAAAAGGTGCCTGTACTGGGGATTACAGGAACAGGCGGTGCAGGGAAAAGTTCTCTGACGGACGAATTAATCCGCCGATTCATCAATGAGCTTCCGGAGAAGAAGATTGCGATTCTATCAATCGACCCTACAAAGCAGAAGACGGGCGGGGCGCTGCTTGGTGACCGTATCCGCATGAATGCAATTTTCAATCCGCGCGTTTATATGAGAAGCCTTGCGACGCGTGGATCTAAGACAGAGCTTTCGTTAGCGATCAAAGATGCAATCAATGTGGTAAAAGCAGCCGGCTATGATCTCGTTGTCATTGAAACGAGCGGCATCGGGCAGGGTGATGCAGAAATCGCTGAAATTTGTGACATGTCGATGTACGTCATGACAAGTGAATTCGGAGCACCATCACAACTTGAGAAGATCGACATGATCGACTTTGCCGACTTGATTGTCATCAACAAGTTCGAGCGAAAAGGCTCTGAGGATGCCCGTCGACAGGTACAGAAGCAATATCAGCGCAGTCATATGCTGTTTGATAAAGACCTTGATGAAATGCCGGTTTATGGAACGATTGCAAGCCAGTTCAACGATCCCGGCACGAACGCTTTATTTGCCGCGGTAGTTGAAAAAGTGAATGAAAAGATGGAGCTTGATTGGAGAACGAGCTTTACGAAAACGGCAGATGTTGAAAAACAGAACGTGATCATTCCAAACAGCCGCCGCTATTATTTGCGCGAAATTGCGGATACTGTCCGTAACTATCATAAGAAAGCCGAAGAGCAAATGAAGCTTGCACGCCGTCTGTTCCAATTGGAAGGTGCTATGGAAGCCCTTCGTGAAAAAGAACAGAATGACGAGGTTCTGACGTCTCTTGCTACCTTGAAAGAAGAGGTGGAGAACAAGCTGACTGCTGAATCCAAAGGGATTTTAGGGAAATGGGAGAACTTGAAGGAAACGTACAGCAAAGATCAATTTGTCACGAAGATCCGTGACAAGGAAATCGTGACCGAGCTGAAGACGAAGAGCCTGTCAGGTCTCGACATTCCCAAGGTATCCCTTCCTAAGTACAAGGATTATGGTGAAATTCTGAAATGGGTGTACAAAGAAAATGTACCCGGCTCGTTCCCATATACCGCAGGCGTGTTTCCTTTTAAACGTAAAGGAGAAGATCCGAAGCGGCAGTTTGCGGGCGAGGGAACGCCGGAGCGTACGAACCGACGCTTTCATTACCTGTCGAAGGATGATGATGCAAAACGCCTGAGTACGGCATTTGACTCGGTGACATTATATGGGGAAGATCCGGATTACCGCCCGGACATCTACGGGAAAGTCGGGGAAAGCGGGGTCAGCATCTGTACGCTTGATGATATGAAGAAACTGTATGCGGGCTTTGATCTTTGTGCTCCGTCAACGTCTGTTTCGATGACGATTAATGGACCGGCACCGATCATTCTGGCGATGTTCATGAATACGGCGGTCGATCAGCAGATCCGTGCAAAGGAAGAAGAACTCGGCCGTGTGCTGACGGTGGAAGAATACGTGGACGTGAAGGAAAAGACGCTTCAGGTCGTACGCGGTACCGTTCAGGCAGATATTTTAAAAGAAGATCAAGGTCAGAACACATGCATCTTCTCAACTGAATTCGCTCTCCGTATGATGGGTGATATCCAGCAGTACTTCATCGATCATAAGGTGAGAAACTACTATTCTGTTTCGATTTCAGGCTACCACATCGCAGAAGCGGGAGCGAACCCGATTTCACAGCTTGCGTTCACGCTCGCAAATGGATTCACATATGTAGAGTATTATTTGAGCCGGGGAATGGACATCAATAAGTTTGCGCCAAATCTTTCATTCTTCTTCTCGAACGGTCTGGATCCGGAGTATACGGTGATCGGCCGCGTTGCCCGCCGCATTTGGTCAACGGTCATGCGCGACAAGTACGGAGCGGATGAACGCAGTCAGAAGCTGAAATATCACATTCAGACGTCCGGCCGCTCGCTGCATGCACAGGAAATTGATTTCAATGATATCCGGACGACACTTCAGGCGTTGATGGCACTTCAGGATAACTGTAACTCGCTCCACACGAATGCTTATGACGAAGCGATTACGACACCGACGGAAGAATCAGTCCGCCGTGCGATGGCGATCCAGATGATCATCACGAAAGAACACGGTCTATCAAAAAATGAAAATCCGCTCCAAGGATCTTTCATTGCAGAAGAATTGACCGATTTAGTAGAAGAAATGGTTCTGACCGAGTTCGACCGCCTGAATGACCGAGGAGGCGTGCTTGGCTCGATGGAAACACAGTATCAGCGCGGCAAGATCCAGGAAGAGTCGATGTACTATGAAATGAAGAAGCATAACGGCGACCTTCCGATAGTAGGGGTGAACACGTACCTGAACCCGAACCCTCCTTCTGAAGAAGAGATGGACAGTATGGAACTTGCACGTGCGACGAAGGAAGAGAAAGAGACACAAATTACAAATCTTCGCGGCTTCCAGGGCCGCAACGAAACTGAAGCGGAAGAAGCCCTGGGTCGATTGAAGAAAGCGGCCGTCGACGGAGGCAATATTTTCGAAGAGCTGATGGAAACCGTTAAAGTGGCAAGCTTAGGTCAAATCACTCGCGCTCTATACGAAGTCGGTGGACAATACCGCCGGAATATGTAAGATAAGAAGAAACCAGACTGCTGTTGCCAGACAACAGCAGTCTTTTTATAAACGGACGGATTGCGGATGCAAGGCGTGCCCCGGCATTGAAGGAAGTGAAGCCATCCCAACTCATAGTAAAGCCCTGACACCCTTCCCTCACCAGACGGATGAATTTTTCGCTTTTAGCATGATTAAACTTTAGAAAATCGGTCCATGCTTAATATACAGAAAAGTACAATTCTTTACGTTGTGGTAATAGATGCGGGATTGTTTTTACTATATAATGGGTATTGGAAGATTACACTAGAGATCGATAGATACTGGATGTGACATTGTGAAGACATTATTGCGTTATGCACTTATTGCGGCAGGTATTTATGTGGCTGCTCTACTGTACCATTTTCAGCTCGGGGCTATACCGTTCTTTCTGCTTTCCTTCTATCTTTTTTATGAAGCGTATAAGGTGATCCGAAACGGAG
>NZ_JABMCR010000279.1 GCF_013179555.1 Bacillus haikouensis | reverse complement strand
CGGCATTGGAAATTCGCCAAGTTCAGGATGCTCCACATTGATAATCATTTCTCTTTCTTTATAATGGGGATCCTCCAATATTTCTTTAGCTGTGTAAATCAATCCGGATGGCACTCCCTTATCCTCCAGTATCTTCAGAGCATCTTGAGCATTTAGGGATTTCGTCCACTCCTCAATTAACGAATCCAGCAGCTTCATGTTTTCCCCCCTGGCATGATGAGTCGCAAATCGGGGATCTTCACCCAATTCAGGCTGGCCCATCGCTTCACATAAACGTTTAAATACTCCATCGGCATTGGCACCAATAACGATATACGTTTTATCCAAGGTAAAATAAATATTAGATGGTGCAACTCCCGGCAAAATATTTCCCATCCTTTCGCGGATATATCCTGCAAGCAAGTAATCCGGTATCAAGCTTTCCATGATGGAAAAGACAGATTCATAGAGAGCTGTATCGACGACCTGCCCCTTACCAGATTTCGTTCTCTCATGAACAGCGACCAGGCATCCTATGGTGGCAAACAGTGCCGTAAGCGTATCCCCGACTGAGACCCCGATCCTGGAAGGCGGCCGATCTTTAAAACCTGTTACATTCCTCAATCCTCCCATCGCTTCCCCAACACTGCCGAATCCCGCTCGATCCTTGTAGGGGCCGGTTTGCCCGAATCCGGATGTGCGGACCATGATCAATTTAGGATTGATTTCAGACAACTCTTCATAAGAGAGATTCCATTTCTCCATCGTTCCCGGCCTGAAATTCTCAATGACGATGTCTGCTTGTTTCACCAACTCTTTCAATAGATTCTGACCTTTTGCTTCCCGCAGATTCAAGGTCACCGATTTTTTATTTCTTGACTGGATCGGCCACCAAAGACCGATTCCATCTTTGGATTTCCCCCAATTTCTCATCGGATCGGCTTTTCCAGGTGGTTCCACTTTGATGACTTCTGCTCCAAAGTCAGCCAGCAGCCGTCCGCTGAAAGGTCCTGCCAGCAATGTTCCAAGTTCAATGACTCTTAACCCTTCTAAGGGTAGTTTATGTTCTGCCAATTCGATCCCTCCTGTTTGAATTTTCTTAATCTTGTATACAAATCTAAACTCTTGTATACAATAAGTCAACAACATATTAAAAAAACAGGTAATTAATCGCTTTCAAAGGAAAAATATTGTATTTTAATTTCCGTTTGTATACAATGAATGTGAGGTGTTGTTATGGATGCATACGAATACATTAAAGGCGCCATTATCGACGGAAAGTTCGAACCGGGAATGAGGTTAGGGGAAGAATTCCTCGCAAAGGAACTAAATTTGAGCAGAACACCCATCAGGGAGGCCATTAAACATCTGGAGGCAGACGGTCTGGTTGTTCCATTAAAACGGGGAGTCAGCGTGAGGAACTTCACTACGGAGGACATCCGCCAAATTTACGATCTCCGTACCATCCTGGAGGGATATGCAGCCAGCCAGGCTGCCATCTACAGGACGGAGGCAGACGTTGAGCAAATGGAAGCCGCGAACATTGTTTATGAACAAGTGATCGAAGAACATGTGCAATCAGATATGGACAGCATCAAAGAAATCGTTGCCGTCAATCAACGATTCCATGAAGTCATCATACATGCGGCAAATAATGCTCATATACATTTCCATCTATCAAAAGTCGTCGTCGTTCCCATTGTCTACAGATCATTTTATTGGTATAACGATTACCAGCTGAAGCAATCATTGGAGGTTCACAAAACGATTCTGCAAGCCATTCGGAACAAAGAACCAGAGCGGGCGAAAATCGCCATGCACGAACATATCTATCAAGGACGCGACCATGTATTGAAGCATTTAGAAGACATTAAAAATAGTTAAATAAAGGGGAGGAAGAGAAATGATTGAGATTTGTGAAGTTGGTCCGCGGGATGGTCTTCAAAATGAGTGTAAACTAGTCACGACAGAAGAAAAAGTCGAGCTGATTAACCGGTTGATTGATGCAGGGATTAAAAACATCGAAGCCGTTTCATTTGTGAATCCGAAAGTTGTGCCTCAAATGGCTGATGCAGAAGAGGTCCTCAAACAACTTCCGAAGGATAAAGGCGTTCGATACGGCGGTCTCATCCTCAGCCGGTCAGGTCTCAACCGGGCTCTTCAAACCGATATCGACTATTTACACGTCGTCACTACAACAAGTGACACATTCAATCTGCGAAATGCAAAGCGAACGGTTGAACATGCAGTCTCGGAATTAAGCGATGTCATCAAAGAAGGAATTTTGGCAAATAAAAAGGCTGCCGGTGTCCTTGGTACTGTATTTGGCTGCCCATTTGAAGGCGAAGTTTCTCTGAATAAAGTATTATTTGCTGCAGAAGCGTTTTTAAAAGCCGGCTGTACAGAGATTACGCTTGCGGATACAACAGGTATGGCAAATCCTAACCAGGTTCAGACAGTGGTTCAGTCCTTTCAAGATAGATTCGGCCATGACCTGTCTTTGGGTCTTCACTTTCATAATACCCGGGGACTTGGCTTAGCGAATACGCTCGCCGGCTATCAAGCAGGCGTTCGAAGATTTGATTCTTCCATTGCCGGAATGGGAGGCTGCCCATTCGCGCCAAAAGCAGTGGGGAATGTGTGTACAGAGGATATGGTCAATATGTTTCACGGCATGAGCATTGAAACGAATACAGAACTTGAAGCACTTCTGGAAACTTCCAAATGGTTAGAAGACATTATGGGACGCCCCCTTGATGGAATGTTAATGAAAGCAGGTATTTCTTAATTTTCATTTCCCGCAAGAGTGTAAAGCCGGTAACTCCTTTGGTTACTGGCTGGCTTTCATTTTGTTAGGCCTTTACTCTTTTCCAATATAATGTCCTTCCCTACGCTCCAATTATATTCCCCTTATTTTTTCAATCTCCAGAACTGAGCTAAAATCAACCTTTTCATATTCCTTTGCATAAGATTCCTTATTTTGAAAAAAATATAGGTAATCTTTCTACTGGAGGAAACGAAATGACACAAGTGATAAAATTAACATCCGCTGAACTTGCATCTGTCTGGACGAGTTATATGAATGATAGTATGTCCAAGTGTGTGCTGGGGTTTTTTTTAAAACACATTGAAGATGATGAGGTTCGTGCAGTCGTTCAATTTTCTTATGATTTAGCCGTAACGCACATCGAAAAGCTGACTGCTTTATTTCAAGAAGAGCAAATCCCCACCCCTATTGGATTCACTGTCGAAAATGATGTGAATTTAGATGCCCCGAGAATGTATACGGATATGTTTATACTGACTTATATTAATCATATGTCAAAAGTGGGGTTGCTCGGATATTCCGGGTTTATTTCTATGAGCGGCAGGGAAGATATCAGGAATTATTATAGGGAAGGATTAAACGAGACATCTGAACTTTATGAAAGAAGCGCGAAACTTCTTCTCTCAAAAGGATTGTTCATCCGCCCCCCTTACATCCCTTACCCAAAGAAAATAGACTTTATAGACACGAAGAAATACATCAGTAAAAAACGCCCATTAAATGCTATCGAAATTTCCCATTTATCCGTCAATATTCAAACAAATATTATTGGAACCAAGCTGGCATTAAGCTTCGCACAAGCAACTTCAAGAGAAGATATTCGCAAGTGGATGCTAAGGGGGAAAGACATTTCAAAGAAACATGTTCAAGTTTTCACCAAGATTCTTATGGACAATGACATTAATCCTCCTATCCCGTCAGATGTATGCATCACCGATTCAACCACCCCGCCGTTTTCAGATAAATTAGCGATGTTTCATATGTCATTCATCAGCGCTGCGGGGACAGGAAACTATGCAACCGCTGCCGCTGCAAGTCAAAGAAGGGACCTTGTCCTAAACTATGAACGGCTCTCCCTTGAAATCGCGATGTATGCCAAAGATGGAGCAGACATCGTCATCAAAAATGCCTGGTTAGAACAACCACCGGGTACAAGGGACAAAGAACAATTAACTAAAGAAAAAGATTCGATGAAATGATGGTATGCCTTCAAGAGGGAAAAGTGGAGCGGGGGATGGCTGCGAAACTTAAGATGTCATAACAAGCCGCCACTGATCGTCAGTGGCGGTTTGTTATAACCATATTTTGAAAGGGACCTTCCAAACAGCAAGATGGGTGGTACAGTTATTCTTGAAGTAATTGAAAAAGCACCTGCCGGGAAAATGGTGCATGGCTTCGTCCCACTGCATCCTCTCTTTACTTTAACGGCAATCGAATAACAAAGGTGGTCCCTTTGCCTTTTTCACTTAAAACATCAATCGTCCCGTCATGCATCAACACCAATTGCTTTACAATGGAAAGGCCGAGACCGAATTCACCGTATGGATTATTGGTCCGCGACAGATCAGCTTTATAGAATCTGCGCCAAATCGAGTGGATTTCTTCAGGGTCGATACCTATTCCTGTGTCTTCGATTTCAATGACAGATTCCTTTCCGGAAGAGGCTCCGCTCAACGTGATCGTTCCTCCAGAGGTGAATTGAATACTGTTTTTCGTAATGTTGATCAATATTTGGATGAGCCGGTCATAGTCGGCGTGCACCTTTGCCTCAGGATGTGCAAGAATCTTGATTTCGTTCCCCTTTTCTTCCGCCTGCAAATCGAGTTGTTCCTTGATGACCTCGAAGACATCCAGTAACGGAACGGTTACTTTCGTGATGGCGATTTGGTTGGAACGGATTTTTTCATAATCCAGGTTTTCATTCACCAGTCTGATCAGCCGCCGGGTTTCCTGGCTGACGAGGCCGAAGCTTTTCTCTTTCTGTTCTTCAGGGATCATGTCGTTCCTGATTCCCTCCATAACACCACGTATCGTTGTCAGCGGTGTTCTCAGTTCATGTGACACATCTGCCATGAATTGCCTTCTCCTGCTTTCAAGTGTGTCGATTTCTTCTTTGGACGCCTTCAATTTTGTCACCATTTCATTAAAGTCTGCTGCAAGATCGCCGATTTCATCGAAGTTGGAGCTTGGAACGTGAACATCGTAATGACCGGAGGATACTAGCGAAGTCGCGTCCCTGATCCGCTGTATTCTTTTCACATGGAGCTTGGACAAGAACAAGCTGATCAACAATGCAATTGCAAGTGCAAGAAGG
>NZ_JABMCR010000278.1 GCF_013179555.1 Bacillus haikouensis | reverse complement strand
TGATTCCAGCGATGACATATTGCATCTTAAGCCCCCTGTTCAACTATTCAGTAGACATCTATATAAATTTGAAAGTTTCATTAATAAATACTCATTGTTATAATGATACCATGAGAACGACAATTTTTGACTAATAAATTCTATTTTTCAACTGTAAAAAGTTAAATTTTACTGTTTTCTCTAAAAATAGTGAAATATACACAGAAAATTGTTGACGATTTAAGATAAGTAGGTGTTTTTTGTTGAAAAAGGTCGACGGACACATTCATACTCCTTTTTGCCCTCATGGAAGCAAAGATTCATTCCATGAATATATTGAAAAAGCCATTTCCCTTCAATATACACACTTGACATTCACGGAGCATGCGCCCCTCCCTGCAGGCTTTACTGACACAACGCCAGACCGGGACAGCGGTATGGCGGAAGAAGAGGTATCCGCATATTTTGACTCCCTTGATGAATTGAAAGAAAAATATAAACATCAAATTACGATCAAATCAGGTTTGGAAGTCGACTATATCGAGGGATTCGAGAAGGAAACGACTGATTTTCTCAATAGCTGGGGTGATCGTTTGGATGACAGTATACTATCAGTCCATTTTTTATATTCTCAGAATAAGTGGGACTGCCTCGATTTCAGTCCAGAGGTCTTTCGCAGTATGATCGACTACTGCGGCTCGGCAGATACTGTGTACACTAATTATTACAGGACCCTTTTAAAATCGGTTGAAGCAGACCTTGGAGCATTCAAGCCGAAACGTATCGGACATATCACCCTCGTCAAAAAGTTTCAAAAGCTTTATCCTGCGTCCAAACCATTCACCCATGAAATCGAAAAAATCTTGAAAGCTGTGGCAGAGAGGGGGCTTGAGCTCGATTATAATGGTGCGGGTATCATCAAGCCTCACTGCGGTGAATCCTACCCGCCCAAGGACATCATCGACCGCGCACATTCACTCGGAATCAAAACAGTCTATGGATCCGATGCCCACTCTGCAAACGGTCTGGATCAGGGAAGACATACCATGAAGCTTAAATGAAAGTGAAAAAGAGATTGCCCCCATATTTTGGACAATCTCTTTTTTGATAATTAAATAGATAATGATTAGTGCATATAACATGGTGGCTCCAGCTGTAATCGGACTGTAAGACGAATGCTCCTGCGCTAATGGAAGTCCCCGTTGGTATCCAGGAGGCTTACTGGCCACCCGCGAAAAAGCGAAGTCTTGCACGGAATTGAACAGCGGTGTTCAGCAGTCCGTACAATTAGATGATGAGTTCTTTTTTGTAATCCGTTGTTCCTTCTGCTGCCATCAAAAGATTGATCCATTGATCGATGTTCTGATAATACTGATCGACAAAATAGTATTCCTGAGGAAACATCTGCCATACTTCTCTCAAATGCTGGCTATTCAAAAACGGCATTGTCAGCATCGATTTCAATTGAATGACGAGGAAGCTGATTGGCTGTTTTTTAAAGGAGCGGTCAATCATACCCTGTTCAAACAGGCATTTCATGTAAAACCTTTCCTTCATGAGATAGGAAGATATGATTTCACGAACGACTTGAGAATCGATCGACACTTCCCTCCAAATGAATCGGGACAATTGATGGTTTTCACTCTGGAATTTCAGTATTTTAAATACTGCACGCTTCAGGCATAAATCTGCCCGAATATATTTAAGTGCATCCACTTCTTCTTGAAGAAACTGCAGATATTGTTCAAAGAAATGGGTGAAACATGCCTCCAACAGTCCCTGTTTGCCTTTGAAATAATACGAAATCGTAGCAGGATTCACTTTAGCTTTCCCTGCGATGCCCCTAACAGAGGTACCGTCATATCCATGGTCATAAAACAGTGAAACAGCCGCTTGAAAAATTGCGTCCTTTGGTGAAGCAGAGGATTGTCCCTTTTTCATATTCTCCCTCTTTTCTTTCTATTTAAGTTATTCCCCTTTGAAATTTGAGCTGCCGAAAAGGTTGGTTTAAATCGAATCTATTGAAGCTTTTTAGAAAATGTGCTAAAAATGGTCTAATAGACTTTTCATAATCTGTTTACTCAAAGATTTCGCTTTTATCTGAAGTATTCCTTTAAGTATTTCTCGACAGTATTTCTATGCTGTGTGCGATATGACAAGGAATTCACACTGATTTTGTAGAATTGGGGGAAATGATGATGTTTCAAGCAGAAAAATATCAGGGTCCGAAGAAAGATAGTTACGGCCTTGTCACGAAGCAGCTAAAAGCTCTTCTCGACGGGGAACCGAATAAAATTGCAAATTTAAGCAATGCTTCCGCTTTATTGAATCAATTTCTCGACCGGATCAACTGGGTAGGGTTCTATTTATATGAGGAAGAAAGCAACCAGCTCGTATTAGGGCCATTCCAGGGTCTTCCTGCGTGTGTGCGTATCCCATTGGGGCGGGGTGTGTGCGGTACTTCCGCAAGTGAAAGAAAGACCCTTGTAGTAGAAGACGTACACAGCTTCCCTGGACATATCGCGTGTGACGCAGCATCCAAATCTGAAATCGTCATCCCCCTCGTAAAAGATGGGAAGCTGGTGGGAGTGCTGGATATCGACAGTCCTGAAAAATCACGCTTTGATGAAGAAGATCAGAAGTACCTCGAAGTATTTACAGAAGAACTGATGAATCATCTTTAATCTGAGTTGATTTAAAAACACGAAAAAAAAGGCTGGGACAAAACGAATAAACCACGATATAAAGACGAACAATTTCAGAGGCGTATGTTCTTAATGCCGCTAATGATTTCCGTGCAAGACTTCGCTTTCCGCGGGTAGCCCGTGAGCCTCCTCGGCAAGCCTGCGGGGTCTCACATTGGCCACTTCTCCCGCAGGAGTCTTCGTCTTGCACTCCAATCAACCGCTGGAAAGTGCTAAAACTTAAGTGTACATTGAACAAAATAATAACCCGAACTAATTTGCCTGTTAGAAGGCAGTTTAGTTCGGGTTTTACTTATGCTAAAACACTTTTGTCCCAGCCTCTTTTTTTATTTTTACATGACATCGCTTGGAAACTTCACTTTATTCAAGGCCTGTTCAAGGTCATTCCAGATATCATCTGACGATTCGAGACCAACAGAAAGTCTGAGGAGAGTATCTGTGATCCCCATTTTTTCACGTGATTCTTCCGGTACGACAGCATGTGTCATCGTCGCGGGATGCTGAATCAATGTCTCTGCATCACCCAGGCTGACCGCAATCTTGATCATGTGCAGATCGTCCATGAACCTTTGTGCATCTTCCTTCGACCCTTTAATGCTGAAAGAAATCATTCCGCCGGGCTTTTTCATCTGTTTCTTCATGATTTCATGTTGTGGATGATCCGTGCGCCCCGGATAAATCACCTGTTCCACTGCAGGATGAGTAGCCAGCAGTCCGGCAATCTTGTCGGCACTTTCACAGTGGCGATCCAGTCGTACCGCCAGAGTTTTCAATCCTCTCAATAATAACCATGCATCAAATGGAGAAATGATTCCTCCGATATCCTTTTGGGTGGTCATCCTGATCTCGGACATTTTCTCCTGTGAACCAGCCACGATACCTGCAATGACATCCCCGTGCCCGCCAATGTATTTTGTCGCACTATGAATGACAATATCACAGCCAAGTTCAAGCGGCCTCTGCAAGTAAGGAGAACAGAACGTATTATCTACAACAACTGGAATCCCCTTTTCACGGGCTACCCTGGCAACAATCTGCAAATCTATCAATTGCATCGTCGGGTTGATTGGAGTTTCAACATAAATGCAGGTTGTATTCTCCTTGATCATCGACCGGATTTCCTCTTCCGTGTCCATTGCTGAGAAATCATGCCCGATCGCAAACTTTTCGTTCAACAATTCAAGCAGCCCGAAAGTACAGCCATACACCCCTTGGGAGCAAAGAATATGATCCCCTGACTTAGTCAGTGAAAAGAGCACCGCTGAAACGGCAGCCATCCCTGAACCGAAAGCAAGAGCTGCTCCTCCACCTTCAAGCGATGCCATTCTCTCTTCCAGAATGCCCACCGTCGGATTGCCCAGCCGCGAATAAATATATCCTTCCTCTTCCCCTGCAAAACGATTTTCCCCCTGCTTCGCATTGGCAAAAGTATAGGTTGAAGTTTGATATAATGGGGGTGCTAAACTATCAAAATGCTGAGAAGACTTATACCCCTCATGAATCACGCGTGTCTCGAACTGTTTCTCATCCTTCATCCAGTATTCCTCCCAAAATGTTCCCTCTAAGATCTGTTACTCTTCTATTCTAGGATATGATAAACCTCACTAAAAAGAAAGCGTTTACATTAACGTATTAAAGGATAAAACACAAAAATTTGCAAAAATGGGCAATTTTCTTCACGGCGTATGACATAAAAAACCGGCTGCTCAAAGAGCCGCCGGTTTACATGCCTTTACTTTATCAAAAGTCGTGCATCCACGTCTTCCACTACCTGGTTCTTACCATTATTTTTTGCTAGATAAAGTGCCTCGTCTGCTTTTTTGACCAATTCCTTCACTGACTTCGGACTTCTTTCCTCCTGATCTTTCCAGCTTGAAAGCCCGCACGAGAGAGTAACCCGCGGCTCTGTTTCACATGATATCAGATCTACAATGGTTTCCGCGATGACAAGCGCTTCTTTACGTTCAAAACCGGGCAGATACACAGCCATTTCCTCCCCGCCCCAGCGTGCAGCAAATCCCTTCTCATATACGCAGTCCTTTAGCAAGCAAGCTACCTGTATCAGGACTTCATCCCCGATTTGATGTCCATAATTATCATTTACAGCTTTAAAGTCATCAATGTCGATCAGAAGCAGGGTGCCGAGTCCGTCTTCCTTCATCGCCGATTCCATTTTCTCATCAAGATAATGCCGGGCGAACAATTTCGTCATATGATCGGTTATGACCAAATGCTCAAGTTCTTCCCTCAATGTCGCATTCGTTATCGCAAGCGCGGAATGATGAATGAATGACTGCAGGAGCTTGTACATATCAAACGAAAACATATAGGGCTCTGTATGCAGTACGACACAGAAACCGATCAGCGCTTCATTCTGTATCATCGGTACAGCCATGAGCGACAAGTATTCCGGTTGATCCAGTTTATCACTGATGTCTCCTAAGAAAATCGAATCACGCTCTT
>NZ_JABMCR010000277.1 GCF_013179555.1 Bacillus haikouensis | reverse complement strand
TTTTTATATAGTTTCTGGGCAGGAATATTCTTATGATTTACAGCCAGAACAATTTCGTCACTTTCAGGGAATTCCTGATGTACAAACGCCGGCAATAGACGCATCCCTGTTTCGCATACCCCTTTCCTTGTTCTGATGAATTTATCGATAACGCAATCAATAACAGTGCTTTTTTGTTGGATGTGTATTCTTTGACTCTATCTCCAAATTGCAGGACAAAAAACCCTACAGGATGATTTTGATTTAGAAGTACCACAGGGTTTCTGGTTGTATCCACCTTTGATAGCTGGATCATCTCAGTCGGAAGTGCTGTGAATTTCTCTTGGTCTTCCGGCAGGGTAAATTCATTTAAGGTGGAGTCGTATTCGGTAGTATATCGTGTAAGTCTCAGTTCTGATTGTTGATTCATCTGCACACCTGATTTCTCATTTATCATTATTTTGATGAAAACCGCATTCAAGTTGTCATTAATTCCATCTAATTACTTATGTTAGTTCATTTTCATGTTTTAACTCTCGAAGTCTCACACTATAAAACCTCATTGCTTTCGGAACTCCTTTTATTTCAAATATGCTTTTTAGGATCAATTGTCTTACTCTATACTCTAAGAAAGAATCATCAATATAATCCGTTAAATGACCAATGACCTCACCGATTAATCGGGCTGATTTCATAAACTCCCCATTTTTACGCTTTCTATGTAATTTTTCTGCTGTTTTGATGATATAGTCATCGTAATAAGTCACATCCACACTGTATAAGACATTGTTTTCCCATTTTCTCAGTACTTCTTGTGTAGTGGACAATGTTTTCCAGTCATCTTCAAGCCGAGTACGTTCCATCTTACTTAGAGGCTCAATGTCCCTATTACTTGCATAGATGGTACTTAATTGACCGTGAGAAATTTCTCCAGTATGCAACGGGAAATATTCATATTCCGATGTATCATTTTGTTGGTTGAATTGTTTTGTCGTGTTGATGTGGAAAGTATTCGCAGTCTTATCCTTCAATAAATAACAAACATATCTTAATGCAGTCTGTTCATGAGCGTTGTCGCCAGCCCATATGAAGATAGAAGAGTGTTCCGGTATCGAGTTAATTTTTATAATCGTCTGCTTAAAGTTATCACGATATTCCCCCAAATAATGATCATCCAGGTTTAGGTGATTTTGCAGCCATTCATGACGGCGACTGATGCCTTTCTCATTATGAAGTCTCCACACGGGACCAACCGAAAACAGATCTGAGAGACGTATGATCATTTCGTCCTGTTGTAATTCCATTTCTTCTAATGCCAAGTTCAAACTGCCTGAAGCAGAATCACCAAAAACGATATGTGTAACCTTATATTTTCGGTTCTGCATCTTATTCGCTTCACTTCGTTTATAATCCAGAAAATCTGCATAGGTCCGTTTAAGGTCGGACAAAAGTTGATCCTCTGTATATGAAGCTTTATCTTCTGCCATATGGATGCGGATTAGGGTTTGGAATAATAGAGATTTCGCTTCATCTTCTGCTGTGTGTTGAACTATTCTTTTTAATTCATAGATCAATTCATCGGTCCCCTTTCAGCTTTCCTTTGCTGCTATCGCTTCGATCTCCACCAATTGATTTGTGTAACCCAATACCGTCACTCCTGTTAAAGTGCTTGGAACGTCATGAACACCAAACTCTTTTCTTATCGTATTCCATGCCGCTGACAAATCTGCTTGATTCTGAGAAGCTACAAGCACCCTGGTATATACAACATCTTCCAATGTAGAACCACACTCCTGCAGTACTTCTTTCAAATTCTCCATACATTTTTTTGCTTGAAGCTCATAATCTCCTAAATGCTGGACATCCCCTTCTTTGTTAAGCGGGCAAGATCCTGCCAAAAAAAGAAGATCCATAGTTGAAGGAACTATTGAAGCGTACGCATAATCAACGGAAGCTAAGTTGGTTGAACGAATGAATGATATTTTTTTGTTCATTTTGACCCCTCCTAATGGTTATACAGTGAACATTGACTTAAATTTATTAAATCTTAAAACAACCTTAAAATGGTGACGATGAATAGTAAGACTATTTGCAGGAAACTTTTTAATCTTTCAACATATTTGCCCCTTTTCCATTGGATAATTATAACATCCTTTCCTTGATTAGATAATGTAAATCGCTTGGATGCAAAGCGTTTTTCCTAATTGGATTGCAATAAGATAAATTTTTTTGAAAAATGTTTGAATATTTAGATATTGGTTAGTATAATAGAAAAAAGGTCAAGGAGTTGAATTTTCATGAAAAAACATTTGCTTCATTCCCAACAGCCTGAAATTAATAGCATAGACTCTTTACTGGCAGAAATGGTATTAGATGAAGCTCTGCTGACATTTCGCAAAGAGCAGATCGCACAACAAATTGACAACTCACTATGCAATCGAAACAAAGAGGAATTCCTCCGGTTGACAGAGGAATTAACACGCATTCTTAATACAAATTCACCGTTGTAAAAGTGTTTGGTAACAAAGTCAGTCCGCAATCGATAGATGGACATTTTCATTGAAGATACAATAAGGGATGGTTTCCTTGCTTGTTGCAGCAGGAGTACCGTCCCTTTTTACGTTATCCGGATAGTGGGCATTCCTGTTCAAGAAAGGAATAATCTCTATCTCTCCTCGATACCTTATACAAAGACCGCAATATACAAAGTGAGGAGGATGAACAATGAAGAGAATCATTTTGTTTGCTGATCCGGGCATTGATGATTCGATAGCCATTATGTATGCCCTGCTGAACCCTGAAATCGAAGTCCTCGCCATTGTATCGAGCTATGGCAATGTGGATAAAGAGCAAGCCACTGATAATATCGCATATTTGCTTGAACTGGCTGGCAGAACCGACATCCCCATAATAGGAGGTACCAATGCTCCATTATCGGGTGAGATTCCCACGTTTTATCCTGAAATCCATGGGCAGGAAGGACTTGGCCCCATCCGCCCTCCGGA
Source organism: Bacillus haikouensis (assembly GCF_013179555.1). Classification (GTDB taxonomy): domain Bacteria; phylum Bacillota; class Bacilli; order Bacillales; family Bacillaceae_B; genus Rossellomorea; species Rossellomorea haikouensis_A. Next base: position 2,198 of record NZ_JABMCR010000277.1, on the reverse strand, counting down.
AGATCTCATATTCGAACTCACCAACTTTTCCAAAATCTATGACATTATTGAAAACAATAAGGATGTTACTCTCGTTGATGTAGGACGGAACACTTCGCTTGCATCCCTGTTTCTCTTAGGGGAAAATCTTACGGAGACCGTTAAAGAATTTTATATTATGGGCGGCGCGTTTTTCGTACCGGGAAATGTGACTCCGTCAGCGGAAGCCAATTTCTATGGCGACCCCACAGCTTCCCGTCTAGTCATGACGAACTTTGACAATCTTTATATCGTTCCGCTTAATGTCTCTAACAAAGCCATCGTGAAAATGGAACACATACAGGTCATTCTTGAGATGACAGACCACCCTCTTGTACAGATCATGGATGAAGTCATGAAATACTATATTGAAGCGTATAAAAAGCTTGTTCCCGGAATCGAAGGAGCTCCTCTGCACGATGTGGTGACCCTTTCCCTTATGGTGAACCCTGAAATGGGGCGGACTATCAGAAGGGAAGTTGAAGTTTTTACAACTGGGGAAGGAAAAGGAACGTCCATCGCCGATTTCAGGGTCAGCTCGAAACCGGCAGAAAAGAATAGCAATATTTATCTTGAAATGAACTATGAAATGTTTTTGAAGGATTTTATAAAGGTGATGAGTTCTGCGGGAAAATGATATTGGTCCTATCTTTCTGATGCGGTTAACCGAACCATTTTTGCATAATGTCTTAGATTGATATATAAATAATATCCCAACACAAACATACAATATAAGGTCCAGAACTATTCAAGGGGGCGGATCATATGAATCACTTTGTGAAAGCCGGTGAAACACTAACTCAAATTTCAAGAGACTACCGTATCCCGCTTCAAACCCTCATCATAGCCAACCCAGCCATCAATCCAAATGTCATCTACCCCGGCCAGTCAATTGTCATACCGGGTTTTCCCCAGCCTGATACCCTCCCGTATAAAATTGACGTGTCTGTAAACAACCGCACCTTAAAGCTGCTCAGAAAGAACGGCACACTGCAAAAGCAGTATCCGATTGCAGTCGGGAAAATCGTGACGGGCACGCCAGTGGGTAACTACATCATCATTAATAAGGCGCCTAATCCCGGCGGACCATTCGGCACCATGTGGATGAGCTTATCCAAAGAGCACTATGGGATTCACGGGACCAATAACCCGGGCTCAATCGGAAAAGCCGTTTCAATGGGCTGTATCCGGATGTATAATAAAGATGTGGAGGAATTGGCGAGGACTATTCCGATTGGTACCCCTGTATTTATTCATCCGTGATTGGTAACGGGGGAGAATTCAGCACTTCTTTAGTATACTGAAAGCATAACTTGGGGGATGAAATATTCCTCCTTCTATCTTTCCCCCTACATAAATACTCCTCTTTCTTCACCTCTTCCTTCTTCTATTTATCAAGTGTGAAGTCTGCAAAAACTCAATAAATGAAAGGGATAAATTTCTTCGTACCCTTTTCATATTGCCGAAACGACTCACCATATTTGTCCCTCATATATCGATCGTGAACCGGAATATTATAAAAAACAAAAAGGCAGAATAAAGCAATTGGAATGAATATAGACCAACTATTTCTTGTCAATAAAGCAAAGCCGCTCACCCAGACCAGATCACCGAAATAGTTGATATGAACGGCATATTTAAACAATCCCCCAGTATATAGCTTTCCCTTATTGCGTTTATCTTTCTTCCAGCTATCTCTTAAAATTTCTGATAAGGAATTAATCACTGAACCAATCAGGAAAAAGAATATCGCAAAATAGTCGAGCCAATAAATAGGTTTGTCTACAATTCCGCCCAACAAAGAATACCCAATGAAATAAAGAGCAAATGCAAATGGCACATTCAATGCTTCTCCCCAGGTAATCCCCCTCCTCAATAGAAAAAACACCATATAGTTCATTCGAAAGAAAGTAATGATACAACAGACGAATAATACGATATTTCTTGTTAAATCCCCCTCGGGAAGATGAAAGAATTCATTGCCTTCCATAAACAGCAGCCAAAAGGCTATAAGCAGAAAAATACACTCCAATATCAAAATGAGAAATCTTTGAGGCATTGATCGGTCTGTTGAACCATACATGTTACTCCTCCTTTTTAAAACCAAATTCCCTGTCTGCTCACATCTTAGCATGTGGAAAGTTGATAAAACAGTTATGAATATCATTTGTTTACAAATG
>NZ_JABMCR010000276.1 GCF_013179555.1 Bacillus haikouensis | reverse complement strand
GCGCTTTGGTCTGCTGCGAGGCAGGGAATTTGTTATGAAAGATGCATACTCTTTCCACTCTTCCGGAGAAAGTCTTGATGAGACGTATGATCTCCTATTCCAAGCTTATACGAATATCTTCAAACGATGCGGGTTGAATTTCAGAGCAGTTATTGCCGACTCAGGAGCTATGGGTGGAAAAGATACTCATGAATTCATGGTTTTATCTGATGTTGGAGAAGACACGATAGCTTATTCTGATCAATCCACTTATGCAGCTAACATTGAAATGGCTGAAGTGGTTGAAGCATATACTTCTTCGGTTGATGAAATGAATGAAGTGGAGAAAGTCTCTACGCCCGGCATCAAAACGATTGAGCAAGTAGCAGATTTCCTTGATGCAGATAAGGAAATCTGCATCAAGTCATTACTATTTAAAGTGGATGATGAATTTGTACTGATACTTTCCCGCGGTGACCATGAAATCAATGATATTAAGGTTAAGAACTTTTTGGCTGCTGATTCAGTAGAGCTTGCTTCTGCAGAGGAAACGAATGAAATTCTCGGTTCGGAAGTCGGTTCAATCGGTCCTTGTTCAATGAAGGACGAAGTGAAAATAATCGCTGACAACGCTGTTAAATATATTCGCAACGGAGTAGCTGGGGCAAATGAATCGGGTTATCATTTGATTAACGTGAACCCTGAACGTGATTTTCAAGTTTCACAATATGGTGATTTACGCTTCATCCAGGAAGGGGATCCTTCACCTGATGGGAAAGGAACAATTGTCTTCGCTAAAGGGATAGAAGTTGGCCATGTATTTAAACTCGGAACAAGATATTCTGAAGCAATGAACAGTACGTATTTAGATGAAAACGGCCGTGCACAGCCAATAATGATGGGCTGCTATGGAATTGGTGTATCGCGTACACTGGCAGCTGTTGCTGAGCAATTTAATGATGAGAATGGGCTCCTGTGGCCATCTAATTTATCACCATTTGATTTGCACGTGATTCCCGTCAATTTAAAGGATTCTAATCAATCAGATCTGGCGTTTGAATTGTATGAAGAGCTTAAAAACAATCGTTATGATGTATTATTGGATGATCGTGCTGAACGCCCGGGGGTGAAATTCGCTGATTCCGATTTAATCGGGCTCCCGATCCGAATCACTGTCGGGAAGAAAGCAGCTGAAGGCATCGTTGAAATGAAAGTTAGAAAAACGGGAGAAGTGCTGGAAGTTCATAAAAATGAGATTCTTACCACATTAACCAGATTATTCAGCGAACTATCTTAATAAAAAAGGGCTGATCCTTTAGGGAAGCAATGATCCTTATTCGTCAGCCCTTTTCTTCAGTTTTAACATTCTGTAATTTGGTTTAAAGGAAAATAACGATATAAAAAATAAAAAGAAATGGGGGAAGAGACGAATGGATGAAAAGCCCCTTGGTAAAAAAGAAAGATTTCAAATGTTATTACAGCAATTAGGGCTGACTGAAGACGCGTTTGTGAAGCATTTTAACAATGCAGAAATAGAAAAGCTTGCCGTCTATCGAAAAGAGAAGAAGTGGCATTTCTATTTCACTTTGGAAGAAATGATCCCCTGCAAAGTTTGGAGCCGCTTTTACCTGGCTCTTCAAACATCTTTCAAACATATAGCCAATGTAAGCTTCAGCCTTAAAGTTCTTAAAATGGATGTAACGGAACAGTCAATACTTGATTATTGGAGCGAATGCGTAAAAGAAGTACAAGGGATATCTCCCCCACTGTTAAAATTGCTCAATACTCAAAAGCCTGAAGTTATTGGAAACAGAATAATTGTCAAGGCTTCGAACGATACTGAAGCAGCACAGCTGAAGCGGAAATACGGGGCGGTCATTTCATCTGCTTTTGAAAATTTCGGATTCCCTAAATTGCTCCTCGATGCTGAGGTTGCTGAAATCGAAGAACAAAATAGCGATTATGAAAAATTCCTTGAAGAAAAGCTGAAAGAAGATCAGGAGAGGGGTAAACAAGCTCTCATAGAAATGGAAAAAGCTGAAAAAGAGGAAGCCTCCGATGCACCTAGCGGACCATTCATGCTTGGCCTTACAATCAAGGATGATGCTGATTTCCGGAAGATTGAAGAAATTTATGATGAAGAACGCAGGATTGCAGTTGAGGGCTATGTTTTTGATTGTGAAACAAGGGAACTCAGAAGCGGGAGAACACTTTTGACCTTCAAAGTTACAGATTACTCAAGCTCCATTCTTGTCAAAATGTTCTCAAGGGATAAAGAAGATGCTGCAGTCATGAATAATATGAAAAAAGGTATGTGGGTTCGCTGCCGCGGAAGCATACAAAATGATACATTTGTCAGAGACCTGGTTATGATAGCGAACGACGTAAATGAAATCAAACCTGTTCTCCGTCTTGATACTGCTCCATCTGAAGAAAAAAGAGTGGAGCTTCATATGCATTCTCCGATGAGTCAGATGGATGCAGTCAGCTCGGTTGCAAGTTTGGTGGCGCAAGCAAAAAAGTGGGGACATAAAGCCATTGCGATCACTGACCATGCAGTTGCCCAATCTTTCCCTGAAGCATATAATGCCAGCAAGAAAAATGATATCAAGGTTTTATACGGCTTGGAAGCCAATCTCGTGGATGATGGAGTCCCGATTGGATATAACGCAGCGGACCGCCAGCTTGAAGATGCGACTTATGTTGTCTTTGATGTTGAGACGACAGGCCTTTCGGCTGTTTATGATACCATCATCGAGCTTGCTGCAGTAAAGATTAAGGATGGCGAAATCATCGATCGTTTTGAATCTTTCGCAAATCCGCATCACTCTCTTTCTGCAACAACGATCGATTTAACAGGCATCACAGATGATATGGTAAGGAATGCCCCGGAAATAAATGATGTACTTCACGATTATGATAAATGGGTGGGGGATGACATACTGGTCGCGCACAACGCCTCGTTCGATATGGGATTTTTGAATGCAGGATATAAAAAGGCGGGACTCCCTAAAGCGTCCAACCCAGTAATTGATACATTAGAACTGGCGAGATTATTATATCCTCAATTTAAAAATCACCGATTGAACACACTTGCCAAAAAGTTCGATGTGGAATTGACCCAGCATCACAGGGCAATCTATGATGCAGAAGCTACAGGATATCTTTTATTGAAAATGCTGAAAGATGCGTTTGAAAAAGGGATAACCAATCATAATCAACTTAACGACTACATGGGCAAAGGGGATGCTTATAAACGTTCAAGACCCTATCATTGTACCTTGATTGCTCAAAATGAGGAAGGGCTGAAGAACTTATATAAATTGGTCTCCATTTCACATATGCATTATTTCTACAGGGTCCCGAGAATACCCAGGTCCCAGCTGCAAAAGTACCGCGGGGGTATTCTGGTCGGATCTGGCTGTGATAAAGGCGAAGTCTTTGAAGGTATGATGCAAAAGGGGAAAGCGGAAGTGGAAGAAACTGCGCAGTTTTATGACTACTTAGAGGTCCACCCTAAAGAAGTATACCAGCACCTGATCGAGCTGGATCTGGTACAGAGCCAAAAGAACCTGGAAGATATAATCAAAAATATTGTTGAACTGGGAGAGAAAATCAACAAGCCAGTCGTTGCAACAGGTAATGTTCATTATCTTAATGAGACGGATAAGATCTACCGGCAAATCCTGGTCGGATCTCAGGGAGGTGCCAATCCCCTGAATCGTCACAAGCTTCCTGATGTCCATTTCAGGACAACCAATGAAATGCTCGATTGCTTCTCCTTTTTAGGCAAAGATAAAGCGAAAGAAATTGTCGTGGAGAATTCCAACAAAATAGCAGATCTAACAGAAGATATTAAACCGATCAGGGACGATTTGTATACTCCTAAAATAGAAGGGGCAGACGAAGAGATGCGCCGGATGAGTTATGAGATGGCAAAAAGCATTTATGGAGATGAACTGCCTGAGATTGTGGAAGCAAGACTGGAAAAGGAATTGAAGAGTATCATTGGTCATGGATTTGCCGTCATCTATCTGATCTCTCATAAACTCGTAAAAAAATCCTTGGATGACGGATATCTGGTAGGTTCCAGGGGGTCTGTCGGATCATCGTTTGTAGCAACAATGACAGAAATAACAGAAGTGAATCCATTGCCGCCACACTATGTATGTCCTGCTTGTAAAAAGTCTGAGTTCTTTGATGATGGATCTGTCGGTTCAGGGTTTGATCTTCCCGATAAGGAGTGTCCGGACTGTGGACAATCATATAAAAAAGATGGACACGACATCCCTTTCGAAACATTTCTGGGATTCAAAGGGGATAAAGTTCCTGATATCGATTTGAATTTCTCTGGGGAGTATCAGCCTAAGGCGCATAATTACACAAAAGTCCTGTTTGGAGAAGACAATGTGTATCGTGCAGGTACAATAGGTACGGTTGCTGAAAAAACAGCCTATGGATATGTCAAGGGATACGCTAATGATAATGCGCTCCAAGTCAGGGGAGCAGAAATCGACAGGCTGGTCAGCGGATGTACAGGTGTGAAGCGAACAACCGGACAGCACCCCGGCGGGATCATCGTTGTTCCGGATTATATGGATATCTTTGATTTTTCACCAATCCAATTTCCTGCAGATGATCAAAGTTCAGAATGGAGAACAACACACTTCGATTTCCATTCCATACATGATAACTTGCTGAAACTGGATATTCTTGGTCACGATGACCCGACAGTTATCAGGATGCTGCAGGATTTATCGGGAATCGATCCTAAGACGATTCCCACTGATGATCCAGAAGTGATGAAAATCTTCAGCGGGACAGAATCACTCGGTGTAACCCAGGAGCAGATAATGTGTAAAACCGGGACATTGGGCATACCTGAATTCGGTACCCGATTCGTTCGGCAGATGCTTGAAGATACAAAGCCCACAACGTTTTCAGAGCTTGTCCAAATATCCGGACTCTCTCACGGAACGGATGTGTGGCTCGGCAACGCTCAAGAGTTGATCCACAATAATATTTGTAATCTGAGTGAAGTAATAGGATGTCGTGACGATATTATGGTTTACCTTATTTATCAGGGTCTGGAACCATCACTTGCATTCAAGATCATGGAATTTGTACGTAAGGGTAAAGGGCTTCAAGACGAATGGGTTGAAGAAATGAAGAAGAATGGGGTACCTGACTGGTATATTGATTCCTGCCTGAAAATCAAATACATGTTCCCTAAGGCCCATGCAGCGGCATACGTA
>NZ_JABMCR010000275.1 GCF_013179555.1 Bacillus haikouensis | reverse complement strand
CCGCAATCATCATATCCATTTTATCAAAGGAACACCATTTAAGGATAAAGTGCTTCAGAAAGCAAGTATGCACGAAGCCTCGATCGCCATCATAACAGCGGATCAGAATCGCAATGAAGTGGAAGCCGATATGCATTCTGTCCTCACACTGCTCGCAGTAAAAGGGAATCATCCCGAAGTGTATACCGTGGTGGAAATCCTTCAGAAGGATCAGGTCGTAAATGCTGAGCGGGCTGGGGCGAATGAAGTGATTCAAACCAATATGCAGACGAGCTATGTCATGATCAACAGTATCATATCACAAGGAATGTCAAAGGCGATCCTGAAACTATTGAATCACCTTAAAGGCAATCACCTGCAGCTTGTGCTGGTGACTGACGATTGTATCAATGAAACATTTCAAAGCATCAGTCAAAGGCTCCTGCAAAAAAATATCATCTTGCTCGGAATAAAAAAAGGCGGGGAAACATCTGTGAATCCCCCTTTGACGACTATCGTCGAAGCAACTGACGAACTGCTTGTCATCACGAATTAGGTTAGATAATGAAAAGCTGACTACCGCTAAAGGAGCCAGCTTTATTTTATTCATAAACTTCCCGGCAATTAGCTTGTCATGATGGTTTCCTCAAGTTCCTTCACAAGCTCCTTGCCGATGTCTACGTATTTGTCAGGAAGGCTTGAATCAGGATCAACAGGCTCGGAGAATTGATTAACCGTCCCTGAGAAATCACCAGCAGTGGCAAAATCATCTATTCCCCTTTGATACTTATGTCCAAGCAGGAATGGCTTCCCGAATTCAACCGTTGCACCTCTTGAATCAAGCTGGCCGTCAACCGCCCGGAAAGGAACACGCAGGAATTGATAGCCGACCTCGTCGTCGATCTTATAATCAAAGTAGCCGTGATCATACTCCCAATTGCCGCCGATTGTATAGCCCAGCGGTTTAAGAAGCTGTTCAAGCTTGTACAGTTCATAATGTTTACCTTCAATAGTCGATGAAAGCTCAATCACTCAAATCATACCCCTTTCTTTAGGAATAGTTTTTCCAAAAGAGAAGGAAAAATGTATTTAAAAAGAGCGCGGAGAAATGAATCTCACGCGCTCTTTAATATGAAATTTACTTCAGGCGTTTTTCCAGTTCTGCTTTCTTTTCTTCAAATCCAGGTTTCCCCAGAAGCGCAAACATGTTCACTTTATATGCTTCAACTCCAGGCTGGTCAAATGGATTGACCCCAAGGAGATATCCGCTCATCGCACAAGCTTTTTCGAAGAAATAAACCAGGTAGCCGAATGTGTAGGCATCCATAGCCGGAATTTCCACGATCAGATTCGGTACTCCTCCATCTGTATGGGCAAGAAGTGTTCCCTCGAATGCTTTGTTATTCACAAAGTCAACCGTTTCGCCTGCAAGATAGTTCAGGCCGTCAAGATCACTGTCCGCTTTTTCAATCTTCAGTTCGTGACGCGGTTCCTGAACTTTGATGACCGTTTCAAACAGGTCACGTCTGCCTTCCTGCACATACTGTCCTAGAGAGTGAAGGTCTGTCGAGAAGTTAGCCGATGAAGGGAAAATCCCTTTCTGGTCTTTTCCTTCACTTTCGCCGAACAACTGCTTCCACCACTCAGAGAAATATTGTAATCCCGGTTCATAGTTGATCAGCATTTCGATTGTCTTGCCTTTATTGTAAAGGACATTACGTACAACTGCGTATTGATATGCAGGGTTTTCTGTCAGTTCCGATTTGCTGAAGTCTTCGCGTGCCTCTGCAGCACCTTTCATCATCTGTTCGATTTCAACACCACTTACAGAAATTGGGAGCAAGCCAACTGCTGTAAGGACAGAATAACGGCCGCCGACATCATCCGGCACGACAAATGTTTCATAGCCTTCGTCGTTTGCCAATGTTTTAAGGGCACCCTTAGACTTATCGGTTGTCGCATAAATGCGTTTGCGTGCTTCTTCCACACCATACTTTTCTTCAAGCATCTTACGGAAAATACGGAAAGCGATCGCCGGTTCTGTTGTTGTACCAGATTTTGAAATTACATTAATCGAGAAGTCTTTTCCTTCTAAAATATCCATAAGGTCTCTCATGTACGTAGAGCTGATGTTCTGTCCAAGGAAGATGACCTGCGGAGCCGAACGCTTCTCTTTAGGGAGGGCATTGTAGAAACTGTGATTCAGCATTTCAATCGCAGCACGAGCCCCAAGGTACGATCCCCCGATTCCGATGACAAGCAGGACATCAGAGTCACTCTTAATTTTTTCAGCAGATTTCTGAATGCGGGAGAATTCTTCTTTATCGTAATCCACCGGAAGGTCGACCCATCCCAAGTAGTCACTTCCTGCACCCGTTTGTTCGTGTAATGAATGATGCGCAACTTTCACTGCATCACTTAAATATGTAAGTTCATGTTCTCCAAAAAACGATAACGCTTTTGAATAATCAAAACGAATGTGTGTCATAACCATCCTCCGATTAAATTATTTTCTTCTATCTCACTTTATCGAATGCTGAGACGATAATCAAGAACGCTCCCCTTTTGAAAGCGTACTCATCTGAATTTTTTCTTAAAACATTCTTTCTTGTTGATTTCCCCTTGCTTTTTGGATTTAAAATAGGGGAAAATCGCCGCTTTTGATTTCCGTGCAAGACTTCGCCTCCGGGGTCTCACATTGGTCACTTCTCCCGCAGGAATCTTCGTCTTTCACTCCAATCAAAAGCTAGAGTCACCCCATTTACAAAAAAAGAGGGATTAATCCTATAAATTAATGAGAAGTCCATTTCACCTGTACATAGCTTACTTATATTACCAACCGAATCGAATAATTTCACTACAAAAAAGGCAGCCGTAAAAGCTGCCCTTTCCAATGATTATAAAGAAGACCTCAATATTGCGAGTACATCTTCTTTGTTCAGTTTGTTGAAGTTGCCGAATTCTCCGTTTACCATTGCTTTGTCTGCCATCAAGTCAAGCTTGCTGTCATCGATGTCATAGTCGGCAAGACTGGATGGGGCACCGATTGAGCTCCAGAATTCCCGAAGCTTGCTGATTCCTTCAAGTGCCGTTTCTTCTTCTGTTTTTCCAGACGGATCAACATCGAATACACGTACAGCCATTTGTGCAAATCGGGCAGGACTTACCTCTAGGTTATGCTTCATCCAGTTAGGGAATATGATCGCCAGACCGCCTGCATGAGGGATATCATATACAGCTGATACCGCATGCTCGATGTTGTGGCTTGCCCAGTCTCCGCGATAGCCCATTTGAAGCATTCCGTTTAAAGCGATTGTTCCTGCGTATAGGATCGTTTCACGAAGCTCATAATTTTCAAGGTCATTGAGCAATTTAGGGGCCGCTTCAATAACCGTTCTTAAGGTACTTTCACACATACGGTCCTGTAACGGTGTGTTTGCTGCGTCGTTAAAATACTGCTCAAATACATGGGACATCATATCAACCATACCGTAAACGGTGTGGTTTTTAGGTACAGTGAACGTATTCACCGGATCGAGGATTGAGAACTGCGGGAATGTAACCGGGCTGCCCCAGCCGTACTTCTCCTGAGTGTCCCAATTCGTGATGACTGATCCTGCGTTCATTTCAGAACCTGTCGCTGCAAGTGTCAGCACCGTCCCGAATGGAAGTGCTTCATGTGCCACAGCTTTCTTCGTGACCAGATCCCATGCATCTCCATCATATTTTGCACCGGCAGCAATTGCTTTTGTACAGTCGATGACACTCCCGCCGCCGACTGCAAGCAGAAAGTCGACATCGTTTTCCTTACAAATTTTCACCCCTTCTCTCACAGAAGAAAGACGGGGGTTCGGATCTACTCCAGGAAGTTCATGCACTTCAGCATCGATACTATTTAAAATGGAAACCACTTCATCGTATAAGCCATTACGTTTAATGCTTCCTCCTCCATAAACAAGAAGCACTTTCTTTCCATAATGAGGTACCAATTCTTTCAATTGTTCGAGTTGTCCTTTACCAAATATAAGCTTGGTCGGATTATAAAAAGTAAACGTATTCATCTTCGTTACCTCCTTTATTAATGACGGACTCCCCAACAGATGGAAACCGATTGATTCACTATTCTATTATCGAATATATCTTTCCCAAATTGCAAAGAACTTGCACACAGAAAAACTTTCTTGTCTGGAATAGGAAAAAAAAGATTGGACACCTTATAAATGAGCCATTGTTTAAGGAGGAAAAATGACATGAGTGGAATTCAACGTATTGCTTTGGTTCTAACGATTATTGGTGCCATTAACTGGGGGCTGATCGGATTCTTCCAATTTGACCTGGTAGCTGCCATCTTCGGTGGACAAGATTCAGCATTATCCCGTATCATCTACGGTTTAGTAGGAATCGCCGGTCTCATAAATCTTGGATTACTATTCAAACCAACTGAAGAGATTGAAAGAGAACCACATACAGAACCAACTCGCTAAGTTTGTAGATAAGGGCCCATCCTCAAAGTTTATTTGAGTGATGGGTCTTTTCATTTCCTTTTTTAAAACCCGGCGAATGTTTAAGTTTTTCAGCTTAAACCCACAAAAAAGGTGACTCCCCATAAGAGTAAGCGATCTCCCGTTATTTCATCAGTTTTTTAATTATTTTTAATCCGAATTTCGCATTGGGATATCTGAAACTGAAATCAAACTTGGTCGTCTGTTTCAAGATGCTTTTGTAATGGGAAAATGTCGCAAAGCTTGATTCTCCATGATAATTTCCGAATCCGCTTTCGCCTACTCCCCCGAAAGGAAGGTAGGGGGTCGCCAAGTGCATGAGTGTATCATTCACGCAGCCTCCCCCATATGAAATGGAGTTGTTCACTTTATCGGCCACATGGTCTTCGCTTGTAAACAGGTAAAGCGCCAACGGTTTGGGGCGTTCGTTGATAAAGCTGATCACTTCGTCCAGTTCTTCATATTCCAACACCGGAAAAATGGGCCCGAATATCTCATCCTGCATGAGGGGAACTTTGTCGTCTTTAGGTACCATCAGAGTCGGTTCGATTTTAAGGCTCGCATGATCCACACTGCCTCCCGTCAATATATCGCCGTCTTTGAAGTAGCCCGTCAATCGATGGAAGTGACGCTCATTCACTATTCGCCCGTAAGTGTCATTCGTAAGCGGATTATTCCCGTAAAAATCCCTGACCGCTTTTTGGAACGATTGTATAAATTCTTCCTTTACCTCTTTGTGAACAAAGAGGTAATCGGGCGCCACGCATGTCTGCCCCGCATTCGTCA
>NZ_JABMCR010000274.1 GCF_013179555.1 Bacillus haikouensis | reverse complement strand
GTCCTAATCCAAGGTCTTCAAGTTTAACTTTGACCTCTTCAAGAGATTTACGTCCTAGGTTACGCACTTTCATCATATCTTCTTCAGTCTTGTTAGCAAGCTCTTGAACAGTGTTGATTCCAGCACGCTTCAGGCAGTTATAAGAACGAACAGAAAGATCTAGTTCTTCAATTGTCATTTCAAGAACTTTTTCTTTTTGGTCTTCTTCTTTTTCTACCATGATTTCAGCATTCTGCGCTTCATCTGTAAGGCCAACGAAAATATTCAAGTGTTCTGTCAGAATCTTAGCACCTAAAGAAATCGCTTCTTTCGGTCCAATACTTCCATCAGTCCATACATCAAGAGAAAGCTTATCATAGTTCGTCATTTGACCAACACGAGTATTTTCTACTTGATAATTAACGCGTGAAACTGGAGTGTAAATAGAATCGATTGGGATCACACCGATTGGAAGATCCTCACGTTTGTTTTGGTCAGCAGGTCTGTATCCACGTCCGCGGGATGCGCTTAAACGCACACGGAAGTGACCACTTTTAGACAACGTGGCGATGTGTAAATCAGGATTTAACACTTCCACATCACTATCATGAGTAATATCAGCAGCTGTAACGACCCCTTCACCCTGTACATCAATTTCAAGCGTTTTCTCTTCATCAGAGTAAATCTTTAACGCTAACTTTTTGATATTCAAAATGATGGATGTGACATCTTCTACGACGCCTTCAATTGTTGAAAACTCATGCAGTACTCCATCTATTTGAATAGATGTGACAGCGGCACCTGGGAGTGACGATAATAGGATACGACGTAAGGAGTTACCCAAAGTTGTACCATATCCACGCTCAAGTGGTTCTACGACGAACTTTCCATATGTGGCATCATCGCTGATCTCAACCGTTTCAATTTTTGGTTTTTCAATTTCGATCATTAATATTTACCCTCCTTCAAAACGTCGAAACTCCGGGCTAAATAATATGAAGTCCGAAATTCCCCATGTTTACGTTCCCTATTGTGCACCAACAACTGGTTACCTTTTTCTGAATGAACGTATTTTGTATCATATCCCATTATAGACAACGATACAAAATTTATACAGAAAAATTAAACGCGGCGACGTTTCGGCGGACGGCATCCGTTATGAGGAACTGGAGTAACGTCTCTGATTGCAGTAACTTCAAGACCAGCAGCTTGAAGAGCACGGATTGCAGCTTCACGTCCAGCTCCAGGGCCTTTAACTGTTACTTCAAGAGTTTTCAAACCGTGTTCCTGGGAAGCTTTTGCTGCAGTTTCAGCAGCCATTTGTGCTGCGAATGGAGTGGATTTACGAGAACCTCTGAATCCTAGTGAACCTGCACTTGACCATGCAACAGCGTTTCCGTGAACATCAGTAATAGTTACGATTGTATTATTGAATGTAGAACGAATGTGTGCAATACCAGCTTCGATATTCTTTTTCACACGACGTTTACGAGTGTTTGTTTTACGTGCCATACTAAGAAGTAACCTCCTTTACCTATTATTTTTTCTTGTTTGCTACAGTCTTACGAGGACCTTTACGTGTACGAGCATTGTTCTTCGTATGTTGTCCACGAACAGGTAGTCCACGACGGTGACGAAGACCGCGGTATGAACCGATTTCCATAAGACGTTTGATGTTTAGAGAGATCTCACGACGAAGATCACCTTCAACCTTTAATTTATCAACGATATCACGAATCTTTCCTAGTTCGTCTTCAGTTAGATCGCGAACGCGAGTATCTTCAGAGACACCTGCTTCAGAAAGAATTTGTGTCGCAGTATTTTTACCAATACCGTAGATGTATGTTAATGAAATGACAACACGTTTGTCACGTGGAATGTCTACACCAGCAATACGTGCCATAGTGATAGCGCACCTCCTTTTAGTTTAGCCTTGTTTTTGTTTGTGTTTAGGGTTTTCACAGATAACCATGACTTTACCTTTTCTGCGAATAACTTTACATTTTTCGCAGATTGGCTTAACAGATGGTCTAACTTTCATCTTATTCTAACCTCCTTAATAGTACGGAGTGCAATAGATTATTTATAACGATAAGTGATTCTACCACGAGTTAAGTCATACGGTGATAATTCAACTGTCACCTTGTCACCAGGTAGGATACGGATGAAATGCATACGAATCTTTCCTGAAACATGTGCCAGAACTGTATGACCATTTTCTAATTCTACCTTAAACATCGCGTTAGGCAAAGTCTCAGCGACTTTCCCTTCCACTTCAATTACATCATCCTTAGCCATCGAACATGTCTCCCTTCTTCTCATCAATTAAAACTTCATTTACAAACTTTGAAACAGCATAACGCAGTTTACCGTTCGTCACTTTTCCTGTTTCGATAATACTGTTATGAACTTCCGGAGAAACATAGTCAAACAGTTGAAGATGTCCGATATTCTTTCGCTTAGCGCGATCGAATTTGCGTTTATCTCCGTCTGCTATGAGTACAAAACGTTCATCCAATTGCTGAACAACGACCGAATACGTTCCAGCTTCCCTGCCCTTAAGCGGCAGAACAATCTGACCTATACTCGGAATCGCTGAATCTGACTCGATCAATCCAATCACCTTCACTTAGGCTTTCGTCAATATCTCATAGCCTTCTTCAGTAATTGCAATGGTGTGTTCAAAGTGCGCACACATTTTATCATCAACTGTCACAACTGTCCAGTTATCTGATAACGTTCTAACATATCGACTTCCTGCATTAACCATTGGTTCAATAGCCAGTACCATGCCAGGCCTTAAGCGAGGACCTTTGTTAGGCGGTCCATAATGAGGGATCTGAGGGTCCTCATGTAAGTCTTGACCTACTCCGTGTCCTACATACTCTCGAACGATAGAAAAGCCATTTGCTTCAACAAAAGTTTGAATACTATGAGAGATATTCGACAGACGTTCGCCTGGTTTAGCTTCCTTAAGCCCCAAATATAAAGATTCCTCTGTTACATCCAGAAGCTTCCGGGTTTCATCGTCAATCTTCCCAACTGGATATGTCCAGGCGGAGTCTCCGTGATAGCCGTTATATTTCGCACCTATATCAATGCTGATAATGTCGCCATCCTTCAATACCCGTTCACCTGGTATTCCATGAACCAGCTCGTTGTTGACTGAAGCACAGATGCTGCCACGAAACCCATTATACCCTTTAAAAGATGGAATTGCATCATGTTTACGAATGAATTTTTCAGCAATTGCATCCAATTCCTTCGTCGATATTCCTGGTGAAATATGCTTCTGCAATTCCGCATGAGCCAGTGCCACAATCCTGCCGGCTTGCCGCATGATCTCAATCTCTCTCGGAGTTTTACAAATGATCATACTGAAAGGCCTCCAAGTAATTCATCAATGTCATCAAACACTTTATCGATGTCTTGTTGACCGTCAATGTTTTTGAGATAGCCTTTATCATCGTAGTATGCCAAAAGCGGTTGAGTTTGCTTGATATTTACGTCCAGGCGATTTTGAACTGTCTCCTCGTTATCATCCGCACGTTGATACAATTCTCCGCCGCAACGGTCACAAACGCCCTCTTCTTTTGGTGGATTAAAGACAAGATGATAAGTAGCGCCGCACTCTTTACAGATTCTGCGACCTGTCAAGCGCTCCATCAGGATGTCCTTATCTACATCTATATTAATGACATAATTCATTTTTTTACCAAGATCAGCGAGGATGTTTTCAAGTGCCTCTGCCTGAGCTACCGTTCTTGGAAACCCATCAAGTAAGAAGCCATTGCCACAGTCCTCTTTGCTTAAACGTTCACGGACGATTCCGATTGTCACTTCATCAGGGACAAGATCGCCATTATCCATGAAAGATTTAGCCTTCAAGCCAAGCTCAGTGCCATCTTTGATCGCAGCACGGAACATATCACCAGTCGAAATATGAGGGATACCATATTTTTCAACGATTTTCTCAGCTTGAGTGCCTTTTCCTGCGCCTGGTAAGCCCATAAGAACTATATTCACTCGAACTCCCCCTCAAATGTCTATAAAATGGCTTCAGGAACAGAACCGTTCCCGAAAACCCTCTTATTTAATGAACCCTTTGTAGTGACGTTTCACCAGTTGTGCTTCCAATTGCTTCATTGTCTCAAGAGCAACACCAACGACGATCAAGAGACTTGTTCCGCCAATTTGTGCCGCAGGAGGCAGTCCAGCGAAGTTAATGAAGAACACTGGAAGAATGGAGATAACTGATAAGAAAATAGCCCCTACAAATGTTAGACGATACAAAACGCGAGTGAGATACTCTTGTGTGGTTTTACCTGGACGGATACCAGGGATATATCCACCTTGCTTCTTCAAGTTCTCCGCCATTTGTTCCGGATTTACTTGAATGAAAGCATAGAAGTACGTAAAGGCAACGATCAATGCAACATAAATGATCATCCCGACTGGCTTCGTATAATCAAAGATGTACTGAATCGTACTTGTCACATCATTTTCACCAAAGAAAGTGGAAATAGTCTGTGGAGTGATGATAAAAGAAATCGCGAAGATTACTGGAATAACACCCGCAGCATTTACTTTCAAAGGAAGATGTGTTGATTGTCCGCCAACCGGACTGCGCCCCACTAAACGTTTTGCATATTGAATCGGAATTTTACGTAGTGCTTGTTGAATAAACACTGTTCCAACAACGATTGCAATAACTGCCAATACTAAAAGTGCAAGAACGACAATGCGAAGGAAAAGCTGCTCGCCTGCTCCTTCGATTTGCTGAGCATAAATTTGGTTTACAGTGTTGGGGATCGCAGCTACGATACCTGCAAAGATCAGGATCGAGATACCATTTCCAACACCTTTAGCTGTAATCTGTTCACCCAGCCACATAAGAAAAGCCGTACCAGCTGTCAATACCAATGCGATTAACAGGTACGTGCTTACTCCAGGACTTTGGATAAGCATTCCACCATAAATTCGGTTGAAGCCGTAGGACATACCTAAAGCTTGGATGAAACCTAATATAATTGTGAAATAACGAGTGAATTGAGCTAATTTACGGCGGCCAACTTCACCTTGCTTCGACCATTCAGTGAACTTAGGAACAACGTCCATTTGGAGAAGCTGAACAATAATCGAAGCCGTGATGTATGGCATGATTCCCATCGCGAAGATGGAGAAGTTCTGCAGCGCACCACCGCCAAATGTATTCAGGAATCCGAGAATCCCTGCCTGGTCTTGCATCTTCAGTACATTCGCGTCAACGTTCGGCACCGGAATGAAGGTACCAAGACGGAAGACGACTAA
>NZ_JABMCR010000273.1 GCF_013179555.1 Bacillus haikouensis | reverse complement strand
CCTCTGGATGGAAAACACAGACTGGGCG
This sequence comes from Bacillus haikouensis, assembly GCF_013179555.1. Taxonomy (GTDB): domain Bacteria; phylum Bacillota; class Bacilli; order Bacillales; family Bacillaceae_B; genus Rossellomorea; species Rossellomorea haikouensis_A. The sequence continues at coordinate 5,267 of NZ_JABMCR010000273.1, read as the reverse complement.
GACCGTACGCAGGCAGAGAAAATTCATCTGCTTGCAGGAAGGGATTATATCAATGACGAAATGGATGGATACCGTTTCCGCCTTTGGTTTGATACATTTTTCCAGACGAACCCGGTGCAGGCGCAGAAACTCGTTGACTTGGCGGTTGAGATGAGCCAGCCGAAGAAGACGGAGAAGATGATCGACCTCTTCTGCGGGGTGGGTACATTCTCCCTCCCATTTGCCAGCAGAGTAGAAAAGCTTGCCGGTATTGAAATCGTCGAAAGCTCGATTGAGTCCGCTAAGCGTAACGCTGAGGATAATGGAATCACGAACACGTACTTCCTTGCAAAAGATGCACGGAAAGGAATCGACCAGGTGCTGGAAAGCTTCGGCCACCCGGAATTATTGATGCTCGATCCCCCGCGCTCTGGTGCAGGTGGTAAAGTCATGAGAAGAATCGGCCGTTCCCAGCCTGAACGAATTGTGTATGTGTCATGCAACCCGGATACATTCGCGGAGGATATCAAGGAACTTGAACCATTCGGCTACACGCTTGATGCCGTTCAGCCGGTGGATCTTTTCCCGCATACCGTTCACGTTGAATGTGTCGCAACATTGACGTTGAATAAATAAAAGAAAGGCCCGTTCCAGACTAACGCTTTTAGGCAGTCCGGTATGGGCCTTCTTTTTTATGGGATCAATAAGATTTTGCCGGTACTTTTGCGGCTTTCGAGCAGTTCATGGTCTTCCTTGCCGTCTTTCAGATCGAATAACACCGGATCTGCCACCTCAGATCACCATTTACAATCCGGTCAAATAATTGGCTTGAACGAGTGATTCTTTCCTTGCATGAAGTGAGGACATTCCGCAAATCTCCGTCGGTGATCGTTTTTGATGTATCCATCAACATTCTTGGATCCACAGGTTCAGGATCTCCACCTGCCATCTCAAAAAACACAACTGTTCCGCCAACTCTCGTAGCAGAGAAACTATCGGATAATGGAGATCCGACTGAATCGAACACCACATTTGCACCCAGTCCTTCAGTGGCGCACAGTGTCTTCTCAACCCAATTGTCCCGATACAAAAAGATGAAAACGTAAAGGAATGGGGAAAAACAAATTCTACAACTCAGCTCGCAGGGAGTCAGTGATATTCCAGCAGGCAATGATCGTTTTTGCAAACCTTTGACTTAAATGTATAACTGACAAGCTACCTAATCATTCAATCCCTTCCCATCAAGGATATGCTGCATATATTTTTCAACCCTTGATTCGCGGGTCTTGGATTGTTTTGCTTTTGAAAAATAAAGAATGTATGCTCTTTGACGTCCCGGAGTCAAGGCATCAAAAGCAGTTTTCAAATGGGGGAATTCATCGAACTTAGTTTGTAGTTCTTCAGGAATTATGTAATCCGTGTTCTTTTTGAACACCACTTCCAGACCGGCTTTTTCAACTTCGATGGCTTGTTGGATATAGTCTTTCAAGACGGCTTCCATTTCAATAATCTCCTCGGCATTGGAGAACCGTATCTGCCGTGCGGACTGCACATTCTCCGTCTGTTGAATCAGTATCCCATGAGAATCCTTCAACAGGGAGCCTTTGTGAAAAAGAAGTGCACAATATTCTTTAAATCCATGGATTAATACGATGTTTTTATTCTCAAGCGTATAACAGGGATGCATCCACTTAAACTCTTCAGTCAGGTCACAGTCAAGAACAATCTTTCTCAACGCTTCATATTCAGCTTTCCATTGTTGGGCTTTATTTAAAAATGCATCAACCTCTGGATTCGTTTTACTATTTGTCATCAAGGAACAACCTTTCTCTTATCGTTTTTAGTTCATTTTACCTTTTTTTGTTCAAGTAACCTACCTGTTCATTTTTTCAATAATATGAACATAGAAGGATTCTCCCTATTTCAAGTCGAATATTACATACATAAAACTAAAGGGGGCGGTTTCCGTGAAAAGACATTCAAAAACGCTTAATAATAGTAGAAGGAAATTGATAAAAAGGGGAGATTGTATTGAAGCAGGCATTGCTCGTCATTGATGCACAGCAGGAATTGATTGAAGGAAACGATAACGAAAAGCCGGTGGTTCACAAGGAAAAACTGATTGAAACGATCAATCACGTCATCGGGAAGGCGGTCGAAGCGGATGCGAGCCTCGTTTTTGTTCGTGATCGCGACGTAGCAGGAGGTAAGGGGGACGGATTCCAGGTACATAGGGGAATCAAAGTGCCTGAACATGCTGTCACCTTTGATAAGCTGGCGACGAATTCTTTTTACGGCACGGGGCTGCTCGGCTTTTTAAAAGAGGAAAAAATCGGACACGTGGTGGTGATGGGTTGTCAAACGGAGCATTGCATCGATACAGCCGTCAGGTATGCAACCGTCAGCGGAATGGACGTGACACTGGTGGCGGATGGCCATTCTACGAAAGATTCACCGGCATTGTCGGGAGAACAGATCATCCAGCATCATAATCATGCGCTTAATGGTCACTACAATGTGGATCATTTTTCAGACGTGAGACAATCTGAAGAGGACATTTTTCAGCCGAAACATGATGAATACAGAAAGAAATATGGAATGTAAATATTGCAGCGGAAGTTCATTCTATCAGTAATCGTGCTGATAGGATGGGCTTTTTTTTGAGCTAAATAAATTAGAGTCAGGAGGGAGCGGGTGTAAAAAAAAGGAAAAACGAGTGATTATGCATGAAAGTTCATAGAATAATGCCTTAGACTCATAGATTAATGACCAAAACTCATAGAAAAATAGATGAAACTCTATGATTTTCCCCTGAAACTCATAGAATACTGGTCACTTACCAGTTTAATAGCTTATAAAGCTGCAATGTTGCATCTCACTTGAGGTAATCCGAACATTAAGGGAGGCAAAATATATGACTTTATCAACAAGAACCAGGAATATCATTCACATTCTTTACAAAACTATAATCTCCTATTAAAAATGATGTACTACGTTGAAGGTGACTAAAGAACAGGGGATCAGAAAGCCCCTCAAGGTCAAAAAGTGGTAGAGATGACCGATTCAGCAGGGATGAGATTCAGCCTGAAAAAGTGTATTCCGTCGCATTGACCAGTTACCTCGCCACAGGAGGAGACGGGTTTACAGCTTTTAAAAATGGAACGAAGCAAGTCGAAGGGCCGCCGCTATTAGATTCTTTTTCACCTATATCATTCAATCAGGCGGAAGTATTACCCCGCCGGAAATGAACAGGATCAAGATCCGATAGAGCGTGGAAAAAGCAGCTTTTACGGCTGCTTTTTTTGTGCAGTTGTTTTTCATCTTAACTAAGGCAGCTTCAACGATTTAATACAGTCCGGGATGGAGCAATATAGATAAAAATCTGTTCTGTTGTTAATTGTATAAATTTTCAAATAATTAATTGACCCCAATTCATGGCCAGGTTTATACTGAAACTAATGGACGTAAACCGTTATGTAATAACAGGTATGAGAGAAAGAAGTGTGGGATGAAATGGAGTATGATGTGATCGTTGTGGGTGCCGGAATTGCAGGTCTTACTGCAGCAGCAGAAGCGGCTGACGCCGGCAGAAAAGTGCTTTTGCTCGATCAAGAACCCGAAGCTTCTTTCGGAGGACAGGCCTGGTGGTCATTCGGCGGGCTGTTTCTAGTAAATTCCCCGGAGCAGAGGAGGCTTGGGATAAAGGATTCAAAAGAATTGGCCTGGCAGGATTGGGTCGGGACAGCGGGCTTTGATAGAGAAGAGGATGAAGATTACTGGGCACGGAAATGGGCAGAAGCGTATGTCGACTTTGCCTCAGGTGAGAAACGTGCTTGGCTGCATGAGATGGGCATCCGGTTCTTTCCGGTTGTAGGCTGGGCGGAAAGGGGCGGACATCTTGCGGATGGGCACGGAAATTCGGTACCGCGGTTTCATATAGTATGGGGGACTGGACCGGGAATTGTCGAGCCATTTGAAAGACGGGTCAGTGAACATATGAAGAAAGGGTTGGTTACTTATCTTCCCAGGCACCGTGTGGACCATCTCATCAGTCAAAATGGATCGGTTACAGGAGTGGCCGGTTCGGTCCTTGTCCCGAGTTCGTCCCTCAGGGGAGAAGACAGCAGCCGGGACGTGATCGGAAGCTTCAAGTATTCTGCTCAAGCTGTACTGGTATCGAGCGGAGGGATAGGGGCGAACCATGATCTGATCAGGGAGAATTGGCCGGAAAGATTAGGAAGCCCTCCTGTGAAGATGATTTCAGGCGTCCCCGCACATGTTGACGGGAGAATGCTTGGCATTACGGAAGAAGCGGGAGGCAGGATTGTCAATCGCGACAGAATGTGGCACTACACAGAAGGCATTACGAATTGGAACCCGGTGTGGGGTAATCACGGGATCAGGATTCTGCCCGGCCCGTCGTCCATTTGGCTCGATGCAACCGGGAAGAGATTCCAGGCACCGAACTTTCCTGGATTTGATACATTGGGAACGCTCGAGGCTATTCAGAAAACAGGCTATGATTATTCCTGGTTCATACTTACGCAAAAAATCATTGAAAAGGAATTCGCCCTGTCAGGCTCAGAACAAAATCCGGACCTTACCGGAAAAAGTCTTCGCAAAGTTTTGGGAAGGGCACTTCCAGGAGCATCCGGACCTGTACAAGCTTTTATGGATAAAGGGGAAGATTTCATCATATCTGATAATTTGGAAGATCTCGTCAGCCGTATGAACAACTTAACTGGAGAAAGATTACTAAATTTGACAGAGATTAAGAGACAAATAGAAGCAAGGGACCGTGAGATAGACAATACGTTTACAAAGGATCTTCAAATTACCGCCATGCGTGGAGCACGCCATTATATTGGAGATAAACTGATACGTGTGGCTCGGCCCCATAAGATCCTCGATCCGAAAAACGGGCCGCTCATCGCCGTCAGGTTAAACATTGTCAGCCGCAAAACATTGGGCGGACTGCAAACGGACCTGGACGGCAGGGTCCTCGATGCTTCCGGTAATGTCATTCCAGGTTTGTACGCAGCAGGTGAAGCATCTGGATTTGGCGGAGGAGGGCTGCATGGCTACCGCGCCCTTGAAGGAACATTCGTGGGCGGATGCCTTTTCAGCGGCCGGGTTGCCGGTCGGGCGATAAGCAGGGATGTAACGTAAATCATGAGGGGTTCGACTTTCATCTCATCCGGAAAAGAGTAAAGGCGTGGGGAATCCTGGAAAAGAGGGTGGGACAAAAGTGTTTTAGTCTAAGTAAAACCCGAACTAATTTGCCTTCT
>NZ_JABMCR010000272.1 GCF_013179555.1 Bacillus haikouensis | reverse complement strand
ACGATGATATACGGGTTCATCGGTGTAATGATATTTGTTGATGAGTCTGCAATCCTGTAGGCAGCTTGTACGAATGCCGGATTGTACCCCAGAGCAGCGAACATCGGAATAAAGATCGGAGCCTCGAGAGCCCATTGTGCAGATCCGCTGAATATCAATAAATTCAACAGGGCCGTAAGAAGAACGAAACCGATGATTGCCGCCAATCCCGTCATATTAATGGATTCCAGGAAATTCGCTCCGCTTACAGCAACCCATGTACCGAGATGGGTCCAGTTGAAATAAGCTATGAATTGTGCAGCGGCAAAGATCAGAACGATATAGCCGCCCATATCCTTGATGGCTTCTGTCATATATTTCGGAACATCTCGGCTAGATTGGATCTTCTTGACCGTCACCCCGTAGGCGACCCCGATCACGATGAAAAAGAATAGGATGATCGGAATGATCCCATCTAAAAACGTGGAAGGAATCATTCCCCCATCTTCGTTCCTCAATGGTGATTCCGGCCAGGCTATAGCTCCAACCAGTATAGCGATATACGCCAGTCCTGCAATTGCAGCATTCCGGAGGCCCTTCCCTTCCAGGGGACTTTCCTTTTCCAGCGCTTTATCCACTTCCCCCTTATAGGTACCTAACCGGGGTTCAACAATCTTCTCGGTCACAACGGCACCGACAATTGTCAGGATCACTACAGATGCCATCATGAAATACCAGTTATCCACCGGTGTCACGTTCACATCAAATGCTTTGGCAGCTTCTGTGGAGATCCCGGCTAATAAGGCATCTGTTCCAGTGATGATGAAGTTTGCCGTAAAACCCGCACCTACACCTGAAAAGCCTGCTGCTAGTCCTGCCAGAGGATGACGTCCGATTGTATAGAAAACCATCGCTGCCAGTGGCGGAATGATGACAAAAGCAGCATCGGAGGCTAAATTCCCCATGATCCCTACCATTATGACTGCATACGTCACCAATGATTTCGGTGCGTTCAGCACTGTTTTCTTGATGGCTGTTTCCAGTAATCCCACTTTCTCTGCAAGTCCGATCCCAAGCATCATAGCCAGAACAAGACCGAGCGGGGCGAATCCAGTAAAGTTATCCAGCATGGAAGTCAAAATATATTGAAGTCCCTCTCCCGATACCAGACTTTTAATGGCTAATTCTTCTCCGTTTTTCGGATGGATGACGGTTACTCCCAGACTGGAAATAAACCAGGAAAACAATACGATAAATAAGGATAAGTACACAAACAGCATAAATGGATCGGGAAGTTTATTTCCTACCTTTTCAATGCCGCTCAAAAAGCGAAGGAGCCCCTTCTGCTTTGGTGGTGAATCAGGTTCTAACCCAGGGTTTGTCATATTTACACTCCTTTTTGTTTTATTAAGGAATAATTCCTTTTTACTTCCGTTAATAACTATTTCGATATGAATTGTATAATCCCTTCATTTTTTTTAATATTTATAAGAAAATTTTCAATTTACAGAATAACGGATGGAACACCGCGATTGATTTCCATGCAAAACTTCGCTTTCCGCGGGCGTTGGTGAGCCTCCTAGTCGAACTGCTACTGCGTGTTAGGCACAGAACCTATTAAAAAATCCGAACTTATTCGAATTCTAATGAAAGAATTGAACCAGTTCGGATTTTTATTAACTAATACTCATTTGTCCCAGACTCTAAGATTCTATCTGTCCATATCAAACCGATAAAGCTTTCTCGGGCGACCTCTGCCTCCGCCCTGCTCTTCTCCGCTGATGCTTACAATGCCGACTCTTTCCAACTCCGTCAGGATTCTGCGGCCATTTCGTTCTGTACTTTTCAACCAGCGGGATAAATCAACCGATGTCATTTCTTCTTTTTCATAATGCTTGGCCAAGGACAAGATTTTTGAAACAGTGGCACCGCTGATATTTGCTTCTTTTAAAAGATTGGTCCATTTTTCATCCCACTTATGTTTGGTGTAGGTGATGGTGGAGGCGGGCAGGATCTCGGTCACAGATCTATCTTCGTTGACGCTCACCACGATGGACGTGTCATGTTTTCTGGCATGCTGGAATGCCAGGCGGACATGGTGTTCAGCTTCAAGGACATTGACACCGAATCCGATTCCGATTCGGATGTCAAGGTCCGCATGCTTCTTCACATCCTGCGTCAGACTAAAGAAAACGGATTCTTTCTCATTAAGTTCCAGTTCCCCCCTCGTTGTATAAATAAAGAACAGTCCATCACCAAGCTGAACCATCGATCCGTTAACCTCACGGGCAATCTCCAGCAAATCGCGCTTCAGATCCAATTCCTGATGCTTCATTTTAAACGAGTAATGGGACTCATCCAATGTCTGGGTCGAATAAATCACTTCGATTCCGACAATGGCAATTTGGGATTTACGGTACTTACTGGCCTGGGCACGTTCCATTAGATACTGCAGGATCATTCTGATGGACAAATTGGTCGGGATCACCCGATAACAGGGAACGCCGGATTCGACCAGTTGTCTCTGTACACTCTGGATGCATGTAATGGCAGCCTCTATTTCTCCTTTTTCGTAAAGGGAACGATGATAGTCCACCAGTTCATCTGCGCTTCGATATCCTTCATACGGGTAACTGGAAACGTTCAGGCCCTCAAACGAATGAAACTGGAAGGCTGTTTCTATTTCTTGTCGGGAGATCGTGTCAATGCTGATTTTATGTAAAAGAGTCCCTTCTTTCATTTGAGCTTCCAGTAAAGCCCCGAAGAAGCTTGAACCGTGTAAAGGAGGGAAGCTCCCTTCCGACTCCTTCACCCAGCCTTTCTTCAAGGCAAAGAAAAAAGGAGACTGTCCGGAAAAAAACCATTGATCGATCAAGCTTCGGTTTTTCATGATGATTTCTTCAATATCATTCACATCATGATAAGGAAAGGTCAACAATTCAATATTTTCAAATGCAGAGGCCACATATTTGATCCGCTCGATCGAATCATCAGGGCCGATTACACCAATTCTGATTTTCAACAATTAATCACCTGCTTCTTGCTTCAACACTTCAGCTAGAATATCCACTCCAGCAGATAAATCTTCTAATGAGGTAAATTCCTCGGGATGATGGCTGATCCCTTTTTCACAAGGGATGAACACTAAGGCAGACGGCCACTTGGCTGCCATATTCATGACGTCGTGACCCGCCCCGCTGTCCATTTCGAATGCTTTATAGCCCAGCTGCTCACCAGCATGCCTGACTCTTGTTCTCAGACTATCATCCAGTAGAATAGAAGGATTATCTACAAGAGTTTCTATTGACATTGTAACATTAAACTCTTCTTCTAAACTCGCACAAAATGCGATAATCTCATCAGCCATATTACGTTTTAATTGATCGTCTACAGATCGGATATCAATACCCGCTTCAGCGTACCCGGGAATGACATTCATGACATTCGGCTTTACCTCCAGTGTGCTGACTGTTGCTACCAGGGGCTTGGATGAAGTAACCGACAATGTTTCAGCTGTATTCGATACGAATGAGATGAGTGGGGCAAGTGCTGCAAGAGCGTCCCTTCTTTTTCCCATTGGTGTCGTTCCTGTATGACCGGCCATTCCATAGGCTTTCACCTTCAATCGAATCGGACAGGCAACCCCGCGCACGACACCGAATTGTGCCCCATGGTCCTCAATTTGAGTACCCTGTTCAATATGGAGTTCGATAAATGAGCGGATCTCGTCTTTTGAACGCTCTGCTTTCAGCAGATTCTCCCATTTCAACCCAACCGATTCCACTGCCTGTCTGACAGAGATCCCCCGGCGGTCTTCAACTTCCTGAATGGCCGGATCGAGAATGCCTGCTGCACTTTTACTCCCGATCGTAGAGACCCCGAATCGGGCAGATTCCTCAGAGGCAAAACAAACGACTTCAATCGATGCTTGAGGCTTATATCCCTGTTCTTTCAATTTTTTTACGGCACCAAGTCCGCAAAGAACTCCAGCAGCCCCATCAAAGCCTCCCCCGTTTTCAACGGTATCAAGGTGAGAACCCGTCATTACGGCTTTCTTGGAAACGCCTTCCCATCTTGCATAAAGATTCCCCGCTTCATCACGGCGGACCTTCAATCCAAGTTCTTCAGAAACTTGTTTGAAGACAGCCATGGACTCAAGCTCTTCCTCCGAATATCCCAGTCTGGTAAAACCATCGGGACGTTTCATCGTATCTGTCAGGTTAAGAGATTTCAATGTACGTTCCAGCCATTCATTCATCAATAGACCCTCCCACTTTAAGAATTAGCCGCGCAAAGGCGTCAACAGCAATCGTCAGGACATCTTCTTCAAAATCAAATCGTTTATGATGGTGCCCCACTTTTAAAGGAGTCCCAAAGATCATGAAGGTTGCTTTCCCCCCGTTCCTTTGAACTTCATTGATCATATAGGTGACATCCTCTGAAGCTTTCAACGGCATGCTTTCTTGAACTTCCGTTATGCGGCTGCTCTCTTTACAGATCTCACTCATCCATTCGAACCATTCGTGATCACAAGCAGCTTCAACCGTGTTTCCGACTTTATCAATGACCGCCCCGACATCATGCAATCCGGCGGACGCCATTATGATTCGTTCAGCCTCATTCAGCATATATTGATTGAGGGCTGTCGTTTCACCGCGGGTTTCAATTTCCAGGTGAGCTTCATCGGCAATAATGTTCCTGCCCGTCCCTGCCTCAAGTCTTCCCACGTTAACCCTCGTAGCACCTTCTGAATGCCTGGGAATCCCATATAAATGCAGGCTGGCAGAAGCAGCGGCGAGCAATGCATTCCTTCCTTTCTCCGGTTCAAGTCCTGCATGCGCAGCTTTCCCGCTGTACTTCACATTCAATTTGGAAGAAGCAAGGAATGAATGAGTGGAGGCGGTTACAGTCCCTAAGCGGGAATCCCGGATCCCGATATGTCCGCTTGCAAAATAATCCACATCCGATAACCACCCTTTTTTCACCATGGCTTTTGATCCTCTTCCTCCTTCTTCTGCAGGTTGAAATAGCAGGGTAAAGGAGCCGTTCAATTCATTTTGATAGGCTGATAGAAATGCTGCGACTCCAAGGCCGATTGCCGCGTGGCCGTCATGCCCGCATGCGTGCATGACCCCTTCTTTCCTGGAGCGGAATCCTTTTGCGGTGGGGAAGTGTTCTTCTGACTCATCGGATTCCTTTATCGGCAGCGCATCAATATCAAACCGAAAAGCCATTTTAGGTCCAGGTCTCCCGGTATCGAGTGTTGCCACAAGCCCCGTATGGCCGCCTTGCATCCTGACAAGCCAATCTTCTTCCACCCCTTCACACTTCGCCCA
>NZ_JABMCR010000271.1 GCF_013179555.1 Bacillus haikouensis | reverse complement strand
CCAACGTCAATCGAAGAATGTCATCAGAGAATTTACCAGGCAACCAAAGAAATCACAGAAGCCCAAGCGGCACCGTTCACCATCATCCTGGGCGGCGATCACTCCATTACGACGTCGACTGTGAAAGCCATCAAAGAAACTAGAGGTACGGTCGGCATCATTCAGCTTGATGCTCATCATGACCTCCGTAACACCGAAGACGGGGGGCCGACCAACGGCACCCCATTTAGAAGATTAATAGAAGGGGGCCATCTGAAAGGTGAACATCTTATCCAAATTGGCATACGCAACTATTCAAACGCCAAAGCCTATCACGACTACGCCATCGAAAACGGCGTAACCGTCTATACAATGAAGGACGTCAGGCAGCGCGGAATCACAGAACTGATCCAAAGCGCTCTGACGCATCTAGAAGACAAGGTAGACACCATCTACCTATCCGTCGATATGGACGTGCTTGACCAAGCCTATGCCCCGGGCTGCCCGGCAATAGGGCCCGGCGGGATGGACCCGGACACGCTCACTCAGGCAGTCAAGCAAACCATACAGCACCCGAAAGTTCAAACGATGGATATTGTAGAGATCGACCCGACACTGGATATACGGGATATGACGAGCCGGATTGCAAGCCTGCTCGTCCTCAACAGCCTGATCAACTAAACAAGGCCCGTTCCACAGTACGTTAAATCACTGCGGAACGGGCCTTCAAATTATGCTTTTCTATATAAGTTGTAGCCTGAGTGTATTTCTTTCATGCCGATAACCTGGAGGAAGTGACGGAGTTTCTTCATGCATGTTTTTTCCGTTTCATTGATCACTTCGAAGCGATCAATCACCGCGCATTTTTGGGTTTTCGCAAAGCTGGCAGATTTTGATTGACGAAGTGTTTCATTGCTATCCAGAATCGAATAGGTAGAAACCAGCGCTTCTCCGACCTTGCTTTCACCTTGTACAAATTCGAAATGGAACTGTATCGACAAATCTACCTCGGAATATAGAGGATTTACTTTCATGTTGAGTTCTTTCATCATGAAGCCCCCTTTCTGATATTGTACTTTTATCCTATCATGAATTCATTTTAAGTGTATTTTGGCTCATTATCGGTGAGGAAGACAATATACAATAAAAGTGTGCTAATTTGGGTTCGTTTCCTCTTTTATATAACTTTAGGAATATTCCTATATGAATATATCCTAAATGAAAAAACTTCCCTAGTCGGGAAGTTTTAAGTATAGTAATTAATGAGCACTGCCTGGAAGTTCAGTTTTTTGGATGGTCATTCCTGCTGCTTCTGTTGAGTTGCTTGAAGCCCCTGCAACACCAAGAAGAAGAACTGAAACCGTTAGAATAGTAAGAAAACATTTTCTCATGGGTCTTTCCTCCCTTTCTTATTCAAATAGATATTCGATAAGATTAGTGATATATATGTTATTATAATTAAAACATATTTTCAATATATGTTAATTTAGGGTATGATGTCAAATTACCTATTTATTTCATTATAAGATAGTTTTTTCAACTATTTTCATCACAAAATATAACTCTAGGCATATTAGAGGAGGATACTAATGGATTTTACAGCAGTTGGTAAGAAAATCAAAGAACTTAGAAAAAATAGTGGACTTTCTCAAGAAGAACTAGCTGAAGGCATCTGTACGCAAGCGCAAATAAGTAAAATTGAGAAAGGGGATGTTTTTCCATATGCCTCTACACTATATCAAATATCACAGAAATTGGGGGTTGATGTAAATTATTTCTTTGATATTGGTACAACCCCAAGGCTAGATTATGTACAAGAAGTGTTTCAACAACTAAAAATCCTTCGTAGAAATCTAAAATTTGAGGAAATGATGGATATCGTAAGGGCAGAGGAAGATAATCCTTTATTTATCCAAAATAATAAAAATATGCAGCTTTTACTTTGGCACAAAGGTATTTATCTGTATGAAGTAAAGAAGGATCTTGATTCATCAGTGAAAACTCTTTATGATGCAATTAATATTACAAATGTAAAAGGAAAAATCCTACAAGAAAGAGATCTCGAAATCTTGTTATCTCTAGGTGCTATTTACTTTTATGAAGATTTAGATAAAGCATTGGGAGTTTTTGAAGAAATCAAGGAACATCTACAGCATTTACCCCACCTTTACAACTATTCCATAAAAACAAGGTTATATTATAATCTGGCTAGGACCTTAACAAGGCTGGAAAGAATTGAAGAATCGAATCATTATTGTGAAGATGCTATAAAATGGGCATTGCATAAAGATAGTTTATACCTCCTAGGAGAACTCCATTACCACACTGGATATAATTTAGAACTTCTTAACAAACCTCAACTGGCAAAAAGTTACATGGAAAAAGCGGTCATTGTCTTTGAACTGCAGCAGGATAATAAATATATACAATTTATCAAAAACAGAATAAAAGAACTGAATGCTCTAACATAAAAAGTCAGGTACTCCCGATAAAGAGAGTACCTGACTTTTTATTTAGTTTATTGTACTTTTACCTTTTTAGCTTTACTGACATTACCTGAAGCATCTTTAGAAGTAATATACATATTTGTTCCCTTTTTATGCTGCTTGATTTTCACCATAAACGAACCTTTCTTATCCGCCTTAGCCGTTCCGATCACTCTATTTTTCACTTTTACGGAAACAGTTGCCTTTGCTTCTGTTTTCCCTTTAACCGTTTTACTTTTGCTTGTCACTTTGTTGACTTGTGGTGCTGGGGGTGGAGTTTTATCGGTTACTTTAATGCCAGTAGCTTTGCTGAGGTTCCCGGCTTTATCTTTTGCTGTAATAGAAATAATTGTGCCTGCTTTTTGTTTCTTGATCTTTAAAGTGAAGCTGCCTTTCGTATTAGCTTTTGCTGAGGCAATTTGTTTGCCTTTCACCTTAGCTATTATGACTGCATATGCATCACTCGTTCCTGTAATAGCAGTACTATTGTCGCTTACTGTTTTCACTTTAGGCGCATTTGGAGGAATGACATCAGCTACGGATATCTTTACATCTGAACTTTCTTTGTATCCTTCAGCAACGCTTACATAAAGTACAGTCCCTGCTTTTTGTACAGGAATCTTCACTTTAAACGAACCTTCTTCGTTTATCTTCCCGGTTGCAATGATTTTTCTGGCAGCGTTTTTGATATTCACTTTCAAGTTAGGGGCAGCACTCCCTGTAATATAGACATCTTTATTTGTAACCCGCTTTACGATCGGTTTGTTCGGAGCTTTTTCCACCACTTTACGGATAGTGGCTTCAGCATTCCCTTGACTTACAATCACTTTTATAGCTTGACCTGCGTTTTGCACAGGTATTGAAATAGAGAATGCTCCCGATTTGGATGAACCTGATCCAAGGACTTTACTTCCGTTCATTACTTTAATGGTTGATCCTGTTTTAGCTTTACCTGATACCTTCGTCTGGTTGTTTAATAACGGATTTACTTTCACTTGCAGATCACCGAAACTGTAAGCACTGAAGGCATTCAGGCTTCCCCAGCCTGACACTATATCATAACCTGGGAGTAATTCTTCAAACGGATATGGATATTCCTCTTCATAAGGATCTTCTTCTTCGTATTGATCTTCATACTCATTCATAGGATTATCTAGTTCATCAAACGATACATCTTCGGTCGTTTGTGTAAGAAGTTGTTCGACATCCCCAGCCGACAAGCCCGGGTTTTGCGATAATAGCAGTCCAGCAACTGCTGAAACGTGAGGGGCCGCCATTGAAGTGCCGCTCATATACGTAACATTTCCGTCAGGTAAAAGAGCAGGAATTTCAGACCCTGGTGCGACAAGGTCAAGTCCTTTCCCGTAATTCGAGAAATCTGAAACGATATTCAATCTGCTAGTGGATCCGACAGAAATGGCATACTTGGAAGATGCGGGATAGGATACTTCTTCCATCCCATCATTTCCGCTTGCCGCAACAATGACAGCACCCTTTTTATGAGCATATTGCATGGCGTATTCTATCGTTCGGCTGTAGGGACCGCCTAAGCTTAAATTAATCACTTTTGCCCCTTTATCGGCGGCGTACATGATTCCGTAAGCGATTTGTTCAGTATCTCCGCTTCCGGTAGAATCAAGCACTTTAACTGGAAGTATTTTGGAAAAAGGATTAATCCCCGCAATCGAGTAATGGTTATTTGCATTTGCAGCAATGATAGAAGCGACATGGGTGCCATGACCGTTATCGTCACGTGCATCTGTATTTTGGGCAACAAAATTTTTCGCTTTATCAGCTGCCACGCGGTCGGCAAGGTCTGCTAACGTGTGGTCTACGCCGGTGTCGACAACAGCTATCAAAGTCGTTGGTAGCTGTTTCCCTTTGGTTAGTTTCTCTAATGCTTCATATTGTATATCACCATCCTGTATACCAGGATTGTCTAACGACCATTGGTGGGAGTAGCTCTTATCCGCTGATAACGCAGTATAGGAGCGAACAGTCTCTATATACTCGATATCAGGAAGCTTGGCAATCTGTTTCTCAGTTGAAAGGGAATTGATTCGATAACCACTATCATTTTCTTTTAAATCAACGACAAGCAGCTGGTTGGTTTGTTGATTTAACGGGGCGACAGATTCTACACCGTAGGACTTCACTTTGGCCATTACCTTGCTTGCGGATTTATCGTCTTTTACTTTTATGATTAATTTCTGATCTTCAACTGATGCAGACTTGATTAACCCTGTTTGATCTAAAAGGGCAGAAACTTGGGTGCTGGATAGATTTGTAAGGTCGATCCCTGTTAAAGCATTATCCATTTGCTTCTGAAGTGTCCCCGGTACTGCTTCGTATGCGATTTTGTATAACGTCTGGATGGCTTTCTGTTCTGCAGAAGAAATGGTATGGCTGCTGTATTTGCCATTATCCGCAGTTTCTGCCAACAGAGTATTTACAATTACTAAATTTGTATAAACTTCTTCCCGTGTTTCTTTGTTAAAAAGTAATTTTGCCGATATGAACGGTGCTGTTTTATAATAAAGGGCTGACAATTCTTTACCTTCTTTCGTTTCTGACAGAAGGGTATCGCGAATTGTGCGCATATCGCGTAAAATAGCTGAACCGTTTTCTCTTTTTTTTGTACTTAATTCCACGGGGCATTCTTCACTTGTCACTCTATACGAAGGAGGCAATGTCACTCCATTAAAGCCAAGAGTGTAAGAGCCATGAGCGCCTGTTAATTCAGAGGATTCTTCCATAGGGTAGGACTCTGCCTTAATGTAATAAGGACCTGTCCAGGCTAAAGGGAAATCAATTGAAGCTGGTTTATGAGAATATGAGTAACCTCTGTAACGATCAAAGGCTTCATTGT
>NZ_JABMCR010000270.1 GCF_013179555.1 Bacillus haikouensis | reverse complement strand
ATATACCTCAGGACCGGCATAAACACGGATTGGTATTGGATTTTCCTATAGGCGAAAACATGGTTCTGCAAACATATTATAAGAAGCCTTTTTCTAAAAAAGGGATTCTGAACTATAAGAATATATATGACCAGGCAAAAAAACTTATTTCTGAGTTCGATGTCAGGACACCATCTGAATTCACTCTTGCAAGGGCATTATCAGGCGGGAATCAGCAAAAAGCGATTATCGGACGGGAAATTGACCGTGATCCGGATCTTTTGATTGCAGCACAGCCCACACGGGGATTGGATGTAGGTGCAATTGAATTCATCCATAAACGCCTTATCGAGCAAAGGGACAATGGAAAGGCTGTATTGCTGCTTTCTTTCGAATTGGATGAAATAATGAATGTCAGCGATCGTATTGCGGTCATATACGAGGGTCAAATTGTGGCAGTCGTAGACCCGAAAGAAACGACTGAACAAGAGCTTGGTCTATTGATGGCCGGTTCGAAAGGAAAGGGAACGGGGGAAAACGCAAATGTCTAATCGAATAACAAATATATTAATCCCGGTTATTTCTGTCCTTTTGGGTATCATAGTTGGAACTATCATCATGCTTGTCAGCGGTTACGATCCCATTGCTGGGTATTCCGCGTTGTGGCAAGGGATTTTTGGTGAAATCTACTATGTAGGTGAAACAATCAGGCAGGTTACTCCGTATATCCTGGCTGGACTTGCTGTTGCATTTGCCTTCAGGACTGGACTATTCAACATCGGGGTTGAAGGACAATTAATTGTAGGCTGGATGGCAGCCGTTTGGGTAGGGATTGCATTTGAGGACCTGCCCAAGATCATCCACCTGCCAATGGCAATTATCGCAGCTGCGCTCGCAGGAGCGATATGGGGATTCATCCCTGGGCTTTTAAAAGCCAGGTACAGGGTGCATGAAGTAATCGTTACGATTATGATGAACTATATTGCTTTGCATGTGACAAACTCAATTATCCGTGATGTTTTGACAGACCGTTCGGACAGAACAGATTATATAGCAGACTCAGCATCATTAACTTCTCCATTCTTTGAAAGTATCACGGACTACTCTCGTTTACACTGGGGGATCTTTGTTGCCCTGGCATGTGTATTCATCATGTGGTTCCTGCTGGAGAAGACGACACGCGGATATGAACTGCGTTCTGTCGGTTTCAACCAGCATGCTTCCCAGTATGCTGGGATGAATGTAAATGGTAACATCATCCTTTCAATGGTCATTTCAGGTGCTTTCGCAGGTCTTGCAGGAGCCATGGAAGGACTTGGGACATTCGGGTACGCATCGATCAAAGGCGGTTTCACTGGTGTAGGATTTGATGGTATCGCTGTCGCACTGCTGGGCGGTAATGTCGCGATAGGAGTCGTGTTTGCTGCACTATTATTTGGTGGTCTTAAAGTAGGTGCCTTAAACATGCCTCTTGAAGCGGGCATACCGAATGAGTTGGTCGATATCATCATCGCACTTATCATATTCTTCGTAGCTTCAGGGTATATGATCCGTTACTTAATTCAACGATTCAGTAAAAAGGGGGTGAAATAAGTGGGCTTGATGGATATCTTAGTAATACTTATCCCTTCTACATTATTATGGGCTTCGCCACTTATTTTCACTGCTTTAGGCGGAGCGTTCTCAGAACGATCCGGTATTGTTAACATTGGACTAGAAGGCCTTATGGTCATTGGGGCTTTCTCAAGTATCGTATTTAATATTACATTTGCCGAGACGTTTGGTTCTGCAACTCCCTGGGTGGCACTTCTTGTAGCGATGGTGATGGGGGCACTGCTTTCCGTGCTGCATGCAGTGGCTTCCATAACATTCAGGGCGGATCAAGTTGTATCCGGTGTAGCAATAAACTTACTTGCCATTGGTTTGACGTTATTCCTGGTAAAAAGAATCTATGGCAAGGGTCAAACAGATATTATTTCAGAGGGCTTTGGTAAGGTGGACGTACCGCTGTTACACAAGATTCCTGTTATCGGTGACATCTTCTTTTCGAATACTTACTGGCCACCGTTTGCGGCCATCCTTGTATCCGTTATTGTTTGGTATATCATGTTTAAAACTCCATTCGGATTAAGACTGCGGTCTGTAGGTGAACATCCTATGGCTGCTGACACAATGGGGATCAATGTGACAAGGATGCGTTATATCGGTGTGATCATTTCTGGTGCGTTTGCTGGTGTCGGCGGTGGAGTATATGCTCAGTCCATTTCTTCTGATTTCAGTCATGCCACGATCAGCGGGCAAGGGTTCATGGCTCTGGCAGCCCTGATCTTTGGTAAATGGCATCCGCTTGGCGCAATGGGAGCAGCATTATTCTTCGGTTTTGCCCAAAGTTTAAGTATTATCGGCAGCAGTATCCCATTATTTGAAAATATTCCAAGCGTTTATTTATTAATTGCTCCGTATGTACTGACCATCCTGGCATTGACAGGATTCATCGGCCGTGCTGATGCACCTAAGGCATTAGGTACACCATACGTAAAAGGAAGCCGTTAATGAAAGAAAAGAGTGTCTTTGTTGAAACATCAACAAGGGCACTCTTTTTTATTATCAGTAAAGTTCCAATGCATCTTAATGGATAAGTTGTTCGTGTTATTGTGTTCAGTTATTGATTGGGGTAAAAGACGTGGACTCCTGCGGCACGGAAGGAAGGCAGGGGAAATCAACAGTGGTGTTTAAAGGGACATATTCTGAACATAAGCTTTTGAACATATTAATGGTTAAAAGTGCATGTGTCGATTTTTCCAATAGAGGAAGATGCTTGAATTCTTTCTATTGCAACATGTATAGTTAAAATAAAATACCGCACAATAAAGGTGTTTATATCTTTATTAGAGTCAAGTTTATTAAAATGCAAGGATGGCCAAGGAGGACGGTACAATGACGGACATTAATGAAGTGGTGAAGAAAAAGCAAGGCTATACATTACATATAGTGAAGACGGATAAGTATAAGACGAACAACCTTGTGATGAAAATGAAAGCCCCTTTAGATCAGGAAACTGTCACGCTGCGCGGGCTTTTGCCGCATGTCATGCAAAGCAGTACAAAAACGTATCCAAATACGACGAAACTCCGTACTTATTTAGATGAACGATACGGCGCAAGCTTTTTTACTGATTTAGCCAAAAAAGGTGAGTATCATATTGTCAGTTTTTCGGTAGAAATAGCAAATGAAAAATTCTTGAAGGATTCGGATCCACTGCTTGAAAAAGGACTGGAATTCCTTTCAGATGTGTTATTGAATCCAAATGTAGAAAGCGGTAAATTTGACGACCGCACAGTGGAAAAAGAGAAACGGAACCAAAAGGTAAGAATACAGGCTGTATATGATGACAAGATGCGCTATGCCAATTCCCGTCTTGTTGAAGAAATGTGTAAAGATGAACGGTTCGCACTTCATGTGAACGGAACGAACGAGCATGTTGATTCGATTACTTCAAATCAATTATATGAGTATTACCAAAAAGTGATCAGCGAAGACCAAATGGATCTATATGTTATTGGAGATGTCGATACGGAGCAGGTAGAAAGATTCTGTGACAGACTATTTACATTTCAGGAGCGCATACCTGCTGAAGTTGATTCTTTAGAAGTAAAGCGTAAAGATAAGGAAAATGTAGTAAAGGAAGAGCAGGATGTTAAGCAAGGAAAGTTGAATATGGGGTACCGGACCAATACGCATTACGGGGACGAAGATTATTTTGCCCTGCAGGTTTTTAATGGAATCTTCGGAGGCTTCTCTCACTCGAAGCTGTTCATCAACGTCAGGGAGAAGGCAAGTCTCGCTTATTATGCTGCCAGTCGTCTGGAAAGCCATAAAGGACTCATGATGGTCATGTCGGGTATTGAATTCAAAAATTATGATCAGGCAGTCGGTATCATTAATGAGCAGTTGAAAGCCATGAAAAAGGGTGACTTCACTGATGCTGAAATTGAACAGACAAAAGCAGTCATAAGGAACCAGCTTCTTGAAACGGTTGACACCTCAAGGGGGCTGATTGAAGTTCTGTATCATAATGCATTATCCGGAAGTCAGATTGACCTTGGACATTGGCTTGAAGAAGTGGAAAAAACGACCAAAGAAGAAATCATCGCAGCAGCGAATAAAGTAGAGCTGGATACAATTTATTTCTTAACAGGAATGGAGGAATAAAAATGAAGAAAATTTCCTTCGATCAGATAAAAGAAAATTTATATTATGAAAAAATGTCAAATGGACTGGATGTGTATGTTCTTCCGAAAAAAGGGTTCAACAAGACATATGCCACTTTTACTACAAAATACGGAAGTATCGATAATCATTTTCTCCCATTGAAGGAAGAAGATTTTGTGAAAGTTCCGGATGGGATTGCTCATTTTCTCGAGCATAAGTTGTTTGAAAAAGAGGATGGAGATGTATTTCAGCAATTCAGCCGCCAGGGAGCTTCCGCTAATGCCTTCACTTCATTCACACGGACGGCTTATCTTTTTTCAAGCACAAATGAAGTTGAAAGAAACCTTGAAACATTGATCGATTTTGTTCAGGAACCTTACTTTACCGAGAAAACGGTCGAGAAAGAAAAAGGCATCATCGGGCAGGAAATCACGATGTATGACGATAATCCAGATTGGCGGCTATACTTTGGTGTTATACAGAACATGTATAAAAACCATCCTGTAAAAATTGATATTGCAGGTACCATTGATTCGATTACTCCAATCACAAAAGATATGCTGTACCAATGCTACAATACCTTTTATCACCCGAGTAATATGCTTCTATTTGTGGTCGGTCCGGTCGATCCCGATCAGATCATGGATCAGGTCCGTTCCAATCAGGAAAAGAAGCCTTATGAAAAAATGCCTGAGATAAAACGCAGGTTCGATGCTGAGCCAGATACAGTAGCCGAAACAAAACAGGTACTCAAAATGAACGTACAATCTCCTAAATGCCTAGTTGGGTTAAAGGCTCCGGAGCCGACTCAGCAAGGAAAAGAAATGCTTAAACAGGAGCTTTCCATGAATGTATTCCTGGATTTATTATTCGGAAAAAGTTCTTCTTATTATTTTGATCTTTATAACGACGGGCTTATTGATGAGACCTTCCATTATGATTATACTCAGGAAAACGGCTTCGGGTTTGTCACTGTCGGAGGGGATACTGAAAAGCCCGATGAACTGGCTGACAAACTGAAAGAACTGTTGTTGAAAGCGAAGGCGGAATCACTTTTCACTGAAGAAGGGCTTGAAAGAACGAAAAAGAAAAAAATAGGTGCATTCCTTCGTGCGGTCAATTCCCCTGAATTCATCGCCAACCAGTTCACGCGTTATG
>NZ_JABMCR010000027.1 GCF_013179555.1 Bacillus haikouensis | reverse complement strand
TAAAATGTGACCAATAGATAGGTCTTTATACGCATTAATCACTTAAGTTCATGGGCATCGCTAAGAAAAGAGGATGATGTATGAAACATTTACTTACCTTGATTATGTTAGCATCAACAGCGTTAATTCTTACTTCATGTAATGATATAGCTGCAGATAAGGTAGTATTGGCTGAGGATCGATTCATAGAAAGACAGATTATTTTTTTCACAGATGAAAGAAATATTTCGAAAGAAGTTGCATACTATGATGCCATCATTGAACTTAAGAATAAGTATCCAGAAGATCTAAAACACTTGGAAGTCGTCGATTACAGTTCAGATGAATCAAATCCAAACGTTCAATCCCCTGTTTATCCTGCCATTGTCGTTGTAGATAATAATCAAGTTGTCACTAAGATTAGCGGAAAGTCCCATAAAGATGCGATTGTAAAATCTGTCTCTGATGCGGTTGAAAATTGGTGAGAACCAATAACGTCGTGAAATAAAGAAACGGATTTTCAGTTGCATGCCCAGTTGACTTATTTCCTTTCATAGAATAAAAAAATGACCCTTCATCAAGAAGGGTCATTTTTTTATTCTATTACTTTACAATGTGGATTGGGCTTCCCATCGCAACTTCTGCTGCTTCCATGGAAATTTCACCAAGTGTTGGATGAGCATGGATGGTCATTGCGACATCTTCTGCAGTCATCCCGGATTCAATTGCAAGTCCAAGTTCAGCGATCATGTCAGATGCACCTGAACCAACGATTTGAGCTCCGATGATAAGACCGTCTTCTTTACGAGTCACAAGTTTCATGAAGCCTTCAGAAGAATTAAGAGCGAGCGCCCGGCCATTTGCTGCAAACGGGAACTTAGCTGCCACTACTTCAATACCTTCTTCCTTAGCTTCCGCTTCGGAATAACCTACTGTTGCAAGTTCTGGATCTGTGAAGCATACCGCAGGAATTCCAAGGTAATCAATTTCAGCCGGTTCACCAGCAATTACCTCAGCCGCGATTTTACCTTCATAAGATGCCTTGTGAGCAAGTGGGGGCCCATCAACGATATCACCAATCGCAAAGATGTTAGGTATATTTGTACGACATTGCTTATCAATTTTGATAACACCGCGGTCTGTCATTTCAATTCCCACTTCTTCAAGACCGATTTCATCAGTATTAGGACGACGCCCTACTGTAACCAGTACATAATCTGCTTCTACTGATTTCTCTTCGCCTTTTACTTCATATTTAACAACGACACCGCTGTCACTTTCTTCAACGCCTTTAGCCATTGCTTTCGTGACAACCTCTACGCCTTTTTTCTTCAGTCCTTTTTTCACAATTGTTGTCATTTGCTTTTCGAATCCGCTAAGGATATCGTCAGCACCTTCAAGAATCGTTACTTCAGAACCTAAGTTTGCATAGGCAGTTCCAAGCTCAGTACCGATATAACCGCCGCCGATTACGACAAGCTTGCCTGGGATTTCCTCAAGTGCCAATGCACCGGTTGAATCAAGAACACGTTTAGAGAACTTAAAGCTCGGTATTTCAATTGGACGTGAACCAGTTGCAAGAATCAAGTTATTGAATTTATAAGTTTGTGCAGAGTTTTCATCCATTACACGCAATGTGTTTTGGTCTACAAGGTAAGCTTCACCGCGAACGATTTCTGCTTTGTTTCCTTTAAGCAGTCCTTCTACACCGCCAGTAAGTTTTTTGACTACGCCGGCTTTCCATTCCTGTACTTTATCAAAGTTCACTTTTACATTTTCTGCTACGATCCCCATATCATCTGAATGTTGTGCTTGATGAAAACGGTGTCCCGCAGTTATAAGTGCTTTTGATGGGATACAGCCAACGTTTAAACAAACGCCGCCCATATTTTCTTTCTCAATAATTGTTACTTTTTGTCCAAGCTGTGCTGCACGAATCGCTGCAACATATCCACCAGGACCTGAACCAACTACTATCGTATCTGTTTCAATTGGGAAATCTCCTACTACCATCGCATTACGCCTCCATTAATAATAATTCTGGATCGTTCAACAAACGCTTGATATGGTTAAGTGCATGTTGAGCAGTAGCTCCATCAATCATTCGGTGATCGAAGCTCAATGATAATGCTAACACAGGTGCTGCTACAATTTCACCATTTTTAACCACAGGTTTTTCTGCAATACGGCCGACCCCAAGAATTGCAACCTCCGGGTGGTTGATTACAGGAGTGAACCATTGACCGCCGGCAGAACCAATATTCGTGATTGTGCATGATGCACCTTTCATTTCGTCGCCTGAGAGTTTACCATCACGCGCTTTACCAGCCAGTTCATTGATTTCATTCGAAATCGAGAACATGGATTTGCGATCTGCATTTTTCACAACCGGCACTAATAAACCTTTATCAGTATCAGCTGCAATACCAATGTTGTAGTAATGTTTTTGCACAATTTCACTAGTTGAATCGTCAATGGAAGTATTCAGTGCAGGGAATTCACGAAGTGCACTTGTCAATGCTTTGACGATGTACGGCAAGAATGTCAATTTAACACCCTTTTCAGCTGCCACTTCCTTAAATTTCTTGCGATGTGCCCAAAGTTTCGTAACATCAATTTCGTCCATTAACGTCACGTGTGGGGCAGTATGTTTAGAATTAACCATCGCTTTGGCTATTGCTTTACGCATTCCGCTCATCTTCTCGCGTGTTTCAGGGAATTCACCTTCTGGAGCTTTAGGGGCCGCTGCTTTGGTTTCTTCTTTGGCAGATGCCTTTTCCTCAGTCCCTTGTGCTTCTGCTTGGGTTGTGTCAGCTTTTGCACCGCCGTTCAAGAATGAATCGATATCTTCTTTCACTATGCGGCCATTTTTTCCTGAACCTGAGACTTGGCGGATTTCAATACCGTTTTCCCTTGCATATTTACGAACTGACGGCATGGCGATAACACGTTTAGTTGGGTCAACTTCTGCTTCAGTGTTTTGCCCGGATCCTTGTGATTTGCCTTTATCAGCTTCGGCATCAGCTTCAGGAGATGCTTCTTTATCAACAGTCTGACCTTGTTCCGCACTTCCCTGAACTTGCCCTTCAGTTTTTTCATCTGCTTTTGACGCTTCTTTTTTGTCGCCATCGTCGCCTTTGAATTGAAGATCTTCATAGCCTGGTGCATCAAACTTAATTAATGTATCACCTACAACTGCTACAGTTCCCTCATCCACTAAAAGCTCTTCAACTGTTCCAGCTACTGGAGATGGAATTTCAACCACTGCTTTATCATTTTGGACTTCACATAGTACATCGTCTTCTTCTACTTTATCGCCAGGTTTAACAAACCACTTTACGATTTCACCTTCATGGATACCTTCACCAATGTCCGGTAATTTGAATTCGAAAGACATGGATTCTACCTCCTGTATTGAATAATATATAGATGAATGGTTTCTAACTTTTTCTGTCTGATATCTCTATTTAAATGGGAAAGAGAAGGGTGTAAACCCTTCTGTTTTCTCATACGATCAATTAAAATTCAAGAACTTTCTTAGCAGTTTCGATAACATCCTTATGGTTAGGAAGCCATACAGGCTCTGCTTGAGAGAAAGAGTATACGGTATCAGGTGCAGTTACGCGAAGCACAGGAGCTTCAAGGCTCAGAATCGCACGGTCATTGATCTCTGCGACAACATTTGCTGCGATACCCGCTTGCTTTTGAGCTTCCTGAACGACGATTGCACGATTTGTCTTCTCAACTGAAGCCATGATTGTATCGATATCAAGCGGGCTGACAGTACGCAGATCGACAACTTCTACTGAATAACCGTCTTTTTCAAGCTCTTCAGCAGCTTTGATCGACTCATGCACCATCGCTCCGTAAGTAATGATCGACAGGTCTTTACCTTCACGCTTCACTTCCGCTTTACCAAGTTCAATCGTGTATTCCTCTTCAGGAACTTCCTGACGGAATGAACGGTATAATTTCATGTGCTCAAGGAAGATAACCGGGTCGTTATCGCGAATAGATGAAATTAATAATCCCTTCGCATCATAAGGCGTTGAAGGAATGACCACTTTAAGGCCAGGCTGTTGAGCCATTAAGCCTTCTAAGCTGTCAGCGTGCAGCTCAGGAGTATGTACCCCTCCACCGAATGGTGAACGAACTGTGATTGGTGCTGTATAAGTTCCGCCTGAACGGTACCGCATACGTGCCATTTGTCCAGAGATTGAATCCATCACTTCGTAAACAAAGCCGAAGAATTGGATTTCAGGAACTGGACGGAATCCTTCCAGAGCTAGTCCGATCGATAAACCACCGATTCCGGATTCCGCTAGTGGTGTGTCAAATACACGATCTTCACCGAATTCTTTTTGAAGCCCTTCCGTTGCACGGAATACACCGCCGTTTAGACCTACGTCTTCACCAAAAACTAGTACGTCTTCGTTGTTACGCAGTTCTGTGCGCAGTGCATCAGTGATCGCTTGAATCATTGTCATTTGCGCCATGGCTTATTTCGACTCCTTTTCTTTGTAGATTTCCAACTGTTCTTTTAAGTTGTAAGGAAGTTCCTCATACATGTTATTGATGAAGTCAGAAACTTTTTGTTTTGGCTCTCCATCTGCTTTTTTAATTGCTGCCTTAATATCTTCTTTTGCTTCCTCGATTACTTCATTTTCTTTCTCTTCGCTCCATAATTTTTTCCCTTCCAGGAATTTACGGAAGCGCACTAATGGGTCTTTCTTTTCCCAGTCAGTATCCATTTCAGAAGTACGATAGCGAGTAGGGTCATCACCGGCCATTGTATGCGGACCATAACGGTAACACATTGTTTCAATTAGTGAAGGTCCTTCTCCGTTAACTGCACGTTCTCTTGCTTCTCGTGTAGCAACATAAACCGCCAAAGGATCCATTCCATCTACCAAGATACCAGGGATCCCTGCTGCAACAGCTTTCTGAGCGATTGTTTTACCGGCAGTTTGCTTATCACGCGGTGTAGAGATAGCAAATTGGTTGTTTTGCACAACGAAGATTGCCGGTGCGGAATAAGATCCTGCAAAGTTGATTCCTTCATAGAAGTCACCCTGGGAAGATCCGCCGTCCCCTGTATATGTGATTGCAACTGCATTTTTACCGCGCTTTTTAAGACCTAAAGCAACCCCTGCTGTCTGGATGTATTGCGCTCCAATGATAATTTGAGGAGATAATACATTCACTCCTTCGGGAGGCTGGTTCCCTCTGAAGTGTCCACGGGAGAATAAGAATGCCTGGTATAAAGGCAGGCCGTGCCAGATGATTTGAGGAACATCTCGGTATCCTGGAAGAATCCAGTCTTCTTTCTCCAAAGCAAAATGAGAAGCGATTTGTGATGCTTCCTGTCCTGCAGTCGGTGCATAGAAACCTAAACGTCCTTGACGATTAAGTGAAATTGATCTTTGATCAAGAATACGAGTGTAAACCATGCGGCGCATTAATTCCTGAAGATCCTCATCCGACATTTCCGGCATTGCATCTTCGTTTACTACTTCGCCTTCTTCGTTTAAAATTTGAAACATTTCAAACTTGTCTTCAATCTGCTCGAGCGTTTTTACTGCATCGAATTGTGCCTTCTTTGATTTAGAAGCCATCGAAGTCACCTATCCTTTCCGTATACATTTATTTTGGTTTTTTACATACAAAGTTTAGATTGCCCAAATTCAGTATGACCTACCACAATACTTGCGGATAAACATTATAGATAGTTTTCCACAAATAAGAAGAAAGAAAACCCATATTTGCATATTAGGTTATCTGTATTAGTCTGTTCACCACTTCAACTAATACAACTTTTACTACCTTTCATAGTTTACAATATAAAAAAACGTCTCGTCAACGACTAAGTGTTATAATTTCAAGATATTTCTTTAAATGCATTTGTGTTCAAAATCAGTTGCAAGAAATCTGTATCATAAAGTCTCAAATATCTGTTATATAAAAACCAATCATTTATGCCAATCTGTTATAGAGTAATCTTGTTACCCGCATAGTACTGAACGATAGATTCAGATTCCTCAGAAATTAATGTTTCAATACGACTAGTCTTTTGGAAACCAGCCTAAAAAAAGAAAGGCAAGGGAATCTGCCTCCCTTGCCTTTCTTCATATATCTTCTTATTCTTTATCTTCAGTCTCTATACCGGCAGTTGAATAAAAGCCTTGTTTAAGTTTGTTGAATTGTTCGGTTTTGGTATTATATTCCTTATTCAACTTAATTGTTTTTTCGTACGCTTCATTGATGGAGGTAATCTGTTTTTCTAATTCTTCCATCGTCAATTCTTTCTTTTTAAACTGCTCATAGAGTTCCTTATCAAGCGAAAGTGAATCCAGGTATGAATTGGTCAATTCCTCATGAAGCTGATATCGATCTTTCATTATCTTTTCCAATTTCCCGGCTTCGCTTTTTAGTTTTTCATCTTCTAACTTTGAAATGTAACTGTCTAAATTTGAGAACTTATCTTTTGCTTCCTTCATAGCTTTACGTTCTTTTTCAATATATTCCTTCCGTTCAGAAATATTTTTGAGAGCGTCATCTGAAAGCTTTACGATTTTATCGAATTCTTTCATTCCAAGATTCATGATCTTGCTATAGATTTCTTTTTCTTTTTCTTCCAAGCCTTGAAGAGGTTTCTGTACCTCTACATAATTTTCTTCCTTGGCAACCGTTTCTTCCAGAACCTTATAGATATTCTCCTGTGGTGAAGATCCCCCTACACATCCCATAAGAACAAAGACTGCCACTGCAAAAATGAAAGCAAAACGAAATTTCGACACAACGTGATCCCCCTTAACTATATACCATCTTCTACTATATCTTCGTCTACAACATTTGACAATAGGGATTTACAACTGTGGAAAATATTGTCGATTAGACCATTTTCCTATAAACATAATTATGTACAAGGACTGCAAAGTATTCCTGATTTCCATAGCTGTGTCATTAACTTTTCAACAAGAAAATGCTAGACTTATTTTATACATATTGGTATATCTTATTAGAAGTAAATACATATATTCTTAATTAGAACGAACACTGTCAGAGTTTGACAGTGCCGCTGATTGTTGTAAGGAGGAAAAATTATGATTACGATGAAAGACATCGTCCGCGAAGGACACCCCGCTCTTCGTCAAGCGGCTGTAGAAGTACCAATGCCGCCTTCAGATGAAGATAAGGAGATTTTAAAGAGCCTGCTCGAATACGTGGTGAACAGTCAGAACCCTGAAATTGCAGCGGAATACGGACTCAGACCCGGAGTCGGCCTTGCAGCTCCCCAAATAAACGTCTCCAAGAAAATGCTGGCTGTAAACGTGGTGGATGAGAAAGAAACTTTATACAGCCATGCATTGTTCAACCCTAAGATCATCAGTCATTCAGTAGAAAAGGCTTATTTGACAACAGGTGAAGGATGTTTATCGGTGGATCGGCAAGTACCCGGTTTCGTCCCCCGCTACGCGCGGGTAACGGTGAAGGGATGGAATATCGAGGGTGAAGAAGTGAAACTCAGGTTAAAAGGGCTTCCCGCTATCGTATTTCAGCATGAGATCGATCATTTGAATGGTATCATGTTTTACGATCATATTAATCAGGAGAATCCATTCGAACCTATACCCGGTGCATTAGCCGTAGAAAGATAGTATAGAGAAATATATACCCCAGGAAAAAAAGGACGCATTCCTCTATAAGAGAATGCGTCTTTATATGCTTAGATTAATTGAAGCTCTTTCAGGCCGTAGTAGATCCCGTCTTCATCTACCGGTTTCGTAATCATGTCCGCATGTTTCTGAACTTCACCGACTGCATTGCCCATCGCAACCCCGGTTCCGACAGTTTGAAGCATTTCAATATCATTTAGTCCATCCCCGAAAGCATAGACATCTTCCATACGGAAGCCTAAACGATCGACCATCTTTTTGATCCCTTCGGCCTTTGATCCTCCGCCCGGAAGGATATCCATTGAATACTGATGCCAGCGGATGAAAGTAAACTCCTTGTATTTCTCTCTATAGAATTCTTCCTCTTCTGCCTTACAGAACAGCAATGACTGGTAAATTTCACGGTTTTTATAGAAATCCGGCGAATATCCGGGATGTGGAAACTTCAAACTCCCCATACTAGCTTCAATGTACTCATGGTGCTTATGGTTTGCTTTCATTGTTTCATGATTCAGATGAACGACAGGGTGATCATTTCTTCGGCTGTCCGCCAGAAGTTCTTCAAGCTTTTCCAGGTCTAGGGGATTCGTATAAATGACCTGGTTCTCAAAGACGACATATTGACCGTTAAAAGAAATAAACGATTCAACACTCAGCTCTTCTCTTAATCCCTCATACATAAAAGGAGCTCTCCCTGTTGCAATGGCAACATATGTCCCATTAGCCTGCAGCGTCTTAATTGCTTCTTTTGTCGCATCAGGCAGTTTTTTATCATGATCAAGCAAAGTCCCATCTATATCAAAAAAGACTATTTTTCTCATGGCTGATCTCCTTTTACAATTCTTTTAATAATCACTCTTGGATTCGTTTTATAACGTAAACCTTTCCATATCAATTGTCAAACCAGCGGACTCCAGACCCTTTTTACCATACTTATCCATGTAAGAGAATCTAAAAATTCCGTACACTATAAGTAAGATAATCTGAGACGTTAGGATGATTGCACCTTTACTTCAATGAGTATTCTCGGTAAACTAATGATAAGGAGTGAGCCATATGTTAAAGAAGCTAAGAAAGAAGCTTTTAAAACAATGGAAAGATATTCTAAAAAGAAAAACGATCGCCTAGACTGACTCCCAATCACAGTAGCTTTTTGCAGACAGGAAAGAATGTTATACATTTAGGGACTGAAGCCATTAGTGAGCATATTTTCGTCTCCTTTGGTTTTGGTCCTTCTTATTTATATCAGTATTTTCAAGCCAGATTCCCCGTAAAACTTTATTTACTAGAAGGAATCCTTTATAATCAAAACATACATATTCAATATTAACATTGTTTCTTACATTTTATTATTGTTTATTAATAGCATACTTGAAGGGATTATTCACTTTCCAAAGTGGATATTATTCTTTTATTGCAGGGCTGCACCTGCGCAATTGACTCAGTTGATAACTTTTTTATCATAGATGAAAGTTAGATTTTTTGAAAACGGATAAGGAGAGAGAAAAAACATGATTTTCAAAGTATTTTATCAAGAAAGTAAAGCTGAAGTGCCTGTTCGCGAATGCACTAACTCACTTTACATGGAAGCAGAAACAGAACGAGAAGTACGCCAAAAACTTAAAGACAAACCTTATAACATTGAATTCGTACAGAAGCTAGAGGGCGCTTTCTTAGAGTATGAACAAAACCACGATTCTTTCGGGTTGGAGAACTAGTAGATGAAATTTGTAAAAAATGACCAGACCGCAGTATTTGCCCTTGGCGGTTTAGGTGAAATCGGAAAAAACACATACGGCGTACAATTTCAAGACGAAATCATCTTAATTGATGCAGGAATCAAATTCCCGGAAGACGAACTGCTGGGTATTGACTATGTAATCCCGGATTACACATACCTTGTGAAGAATGTGGATAAAATTAAAGGCCTATTCATCACTCATGGTCACGAAGACCATATCGGAGGGATCCCTTATTTGCTCCGCGAATTGAACATCCCTATTTACGGCGGGAAGCTTGCTCTTGGCCTTATTAAAAATAAACTGGAGGAACATGGTTTATTGAGAAACGCCAAGTTGAATGTCATCCAGGAAGATGATGTGATCAAGTTCCGTAAAACATCCGTCACTTTCTTCAGAACAACTCACAGTATCCCTGATTCTTACGGGATTGTGGTTAAAACGCCACCAGGGAATGTCGTTCATACCGGGGACTTCAAATTCGACTTCACCCCTGTCGGCGAGCCCGCGAACCTTGCCAAAATGGCTGAAATCGGAAAAGAAGGAGTGCTCTGCCTGCTCTCTGACAGTACGAATGCAGAAGTTCCGAACTTTACAATGTCTGAGCGCAAGGTCGGAGAAAGCATCAACGATATTTTCCGTAAAGTAGATGGACGGGTCATATTCGCAACCTTTGCTTCAAACATCCACCGCCTTCAACAAGTAGTTGAAGCTGCTGTTTACCACAATCGTAAAGTGGCAGTGTTTGGACGCAGTATGGAAGCGGCTATTACGATCGGACAGGAATTAGGTTATATAAATGCTCCTAAAGATACTTTTATCGAGCATAACCAAATCAATCGCCTGCCAGCGAACGAAGTTGCCATTCTTTGTACAGGTTCCCAAGGCGAGCCTATGGCGGCGTTGTCAAGAATCGCAAATGGTACTCACCGTCAGATCCAGATACAACCTGGAGATACAGTCGTATTCTCTTCTTCCCCTATTCCGGGGAACACGATCAGCGTAAACCGCACCATCAACCTGCTGTATCGTGCAGGTGCTGAAGTCATTCACGGACCGTTAAATGATATCCATACTTCTGGTCACGGTGGACAAGAAGAAATGAAGCTGATGCTGCGTTTAATGAATCCGACATTCTTCATGCCGATCCACGGTGAATTCCGGATGCAGAAGATGCATGCCCAACTCGGTGTTGATTGCGGAGTCGAAGAAGGTAACTGCTTCATCATGGATAACGGCGAGGTACTTGCTTTGAGCAGTGATTCTGCACAGGTTGCCGGTAAAATCCCTTCTGGTAATGTGTATATAGATGGAAGCGGAATCGGGGACATCGGTAACATCGTATTGCGTGACCGCCGCATTTTATCTGAAGAGGGTCTTGTCATCGTTGTCGTCAGCATCGATATGAAAGAATTCAAGATTGCTTCAGGTCCGGACCTCATATCAAGAGGATTTGTATATATGCGGGAATCCGGAGACCTCATCAATGAGGCTCAGAACCTGATCGCCAAGCACTTAAACAAAGTTCTTGAAAGAAGAACTTCCCAATGGTCTGAAATCAAGAATGAAATTACAGATACACTGGCGCCATTCTTATATGAGAAAACAAAAAGACGTCCGATGATTTTACCGATCATAATGGAAGTTTGATAAAAAAGGCTGAGAGTTATTAACTCTCAGCCTTTCTTTTGTCTTAAAGGGAAAACAGCTTCTTTTCGAAACGATTGATATCTGTGTCGGCACCGATGACGATCAAGATATCCCCTACTCTTATTAGTTCATCCGCTTGTGGAGAAACAATAATATCCCTCTCCCTCTTAATGGCTACAATATTAATCCCATACTTCGCCCGAATATCGAGATCGATTAGTGTATTCCCGGCTAATTGATCATTTGCGACAATCTCCACGATTGAGTGCTCATCAGAAAGCTCCAGGTAATCCAATACATTATTTGATATGATGTTATGAGCGATCCTTCGCCCCATATCCCGTTCTGGATGTACGACTTGGTTTGCACCGATTTTTCTTAATACCTTCTCATGATAATCATTTTGCGCTTTGACTGTTATTTTTTTTACACCTATTTCCTTCAACATGAGAGTAGTCAGAACACTGGACTGAATATCATCACCAATCGCCACGATCACGTGATCGAAGTTTCTGATCCCCAGGCTTTTTAAAACGGATTCATCTGTCGAATCGGCTACAACTGCATGAGAAGCAATCGATGAGAATTCATTTACTTTGTCTTCATCCTGATCGATTGCCATCACTTCCATCCCCTGTTCTGCCAAAGATCGCACGATGCTTCCGCCGAACCTGCCCAATCCTATCACAACAAATTCCTTTTTCAAAATAAACTCCCCCAGATCTTCCAAGACATTATTATCTATATTTTAGCATGAAGTTCTGAATTATATTGTTATATGATATAAAAAAGTGAAAAAGCGAAAAATCAAGTTGAACCGCAAGCAGAACTGCTTTTTCCGGGATCATGTGACTTTTCTGCTGGCAGCCTGTGATCTATTTTTTCCCTTTAACATATTCTGCATCAAATAAAAATAGTCTCATCAAGAGGATCAATGATGGTATTAATAACAGCAGGCCAGCGATAAATGCAATGACAAGGGCCATCCCCATTGCAGGATTCGTTACACTCGATTCAATTGTAATGAACGGTTTCAATATATAAGGTAAATGGGACGCGCCGTACCCAAAGAATGCAAAGAAAAATTGCAGCATGACAAAAATAAAAGCGGTTCCGAACTTTTTCCGTTTGTAAATCAGATAGGATGCCGCAAAAAAACTGACTAATGAAAGTCCGAACATCCACCAGATATCAAGTGCATTCATGAAATGTTCATTATTATGCTCCATAAGGCCGACAAAAACCAGCAAACTCGCTAAAATCGTCGGCGGGCTCCAAAACAATGAAAACTTCCTCAACACTTCTCTCGAATCCATATCCCCTGCACGATCTGCGTAGTACGTCAAAAAAGCAGCACTAATAAATAATACCGACACTATGGACAGTACAACTACGCTCCAGGAATAAGGACTTGTAAACAATTCAGCCGTCAGGAATTTAACTGTGCCGTCGGTAACTTCAAGAAATCCTCCTTCAGAAATCGTCATGGCTGTTGATAATGAAGCGGGTATCAATAATCCTGTCGCACCATAAAGGAAAAGATATACGATATTCTCCTTGGACCCATAATTATTGAATGCATAGAAACTACCACGGATAGCGAGCAGTATAATG
The DNA here is from genome assembly GCF_013179555.1 of Bacillus haikouensis. GTDB lineage: Bacteria > Bacillota > Bacilli > Bacillales > Bacillaceae_B > Rossellomorea > Rossellomorea haikouensis_A. Next base: position 11,645 of record NZ_JABMCR010000027.1, on the reverse strand, counting down.
GCAATACTCCCAGGTATCAGCAGTGCTGTTCCATAATAATATGCAGCATCGGGGAAAAATCCGACCAATCCCACGAAAAAGAAAACAAAAAAGACATTCGTTACTTCCCATACAGGTGATAAATACCGGCTGATCAGGACATTCAGCGTATGCTCTTTATTCTTCAATCTTCCATAAAACGCAAAGAAACCGGCGCCGAAGTCGATGGATGCTACAATTAGATAACCATAAAGAAAGATCCACAAAACAGTGATCCCCAAAATTTCCAGACTCATAACCATTCCTCCCTCATTAATACAGTAGTAAAACAGGCAGCCCCTTCTTTAAAAAGGGGCACGCAATATTATTCGGTGTGTTTAGGAAACCGCTGTTCCAATTCCGCTTCTGCCGGTTTATTTTTAAACATCTTAATCAGCACGACCACACATAATATTCCTAACAGAACGTATAAAGCGACAAACATCATAAATGTAAGACCGACTCCATCGGCTTTTGTAGCAGCGTCAGCGACCTTCATATACCCCCTTAGAATCCACGGTTGGCGCCCTACTTCTGCATAAATCCATCCGAACTCGATTGCAAGCATGGCCAGCGGCCCACTTGCCACGATTCCCCATAAAAGCGGCTTGTTCCATTCATCCCGCTTCTTCCATCTCCAGAATAAGATGAACAACCCTGAAATGAAAATACTGTAAAATCCGATCGATACCATCAAATCAAATAGATAGTGAATCCACAAAGGAGGCCTTTCATCCTCAGGTATCTCATTCAAACCAATAACTTCTTTATCGAATGAATTCCCTGCCAAAAAGCTCAAAAAGCCTGGAATCCTTATTTCATTGTGAACTTCGTTGTTTTCATCCAGCGTACCGAACACAATGAGATCCGCATTTTTCTCCGTTTCGAAATGCCACTCTGCCGCAGCCAGTTTCTCAGGCTGATATTCAGCAAGGAACTTGGCTGATATATCACCGGCCAAAGCTGTAGCAAATGCAAATATTAGTGCCGAAACCATTGTTAAGCGGAGAGCCTTCCGATGATACTCGCTTCCCTTCTTCTTTAAAATCGCAAAAGCGGTAATACCCGCCAGGATTAAAGCTGACGTTAAATAAGCCGTTGTCAATACGTGAAACACCTTCGGAGGTGTAGCCGGATTCAACATGGCTGCAATCGGATCGATATTGACTGCTTTCCCATCACTCAGTTCAAAACCTTGCGGTGTATTCATAAACGCATTTACAGTCGTAATGAATAAAGCTGAAGCAGAAGACCCGATCATGACCGGAATCGTCAACAACCAATGAATCCATTTATTCTTGAAGCGGTCCCAAGTATATAAATAGATTCCCAAAAAGATAGCCTCAAAGAAAAACGCAAATGTTTCCATAAACAGCGGGAGCGCAATTACCTGTCCTGCTACCTGCATAAATGCAGGCCATAGCATGGAAAGCTGGAGCCCGATCGCTGTACCGGTAACAACACCTACAGCAACGGTGATCGTAAACCCCCTCGCCCATCTTCTCGCCAATAAAATATAGTGAGGATCATTACGTTTGATCCCCATAAACTCAGCAATCGATATCATTATCGGCACACCTACACCAATCGTCGCAAAAATAATATGAAACGCAAGGGTGGTGGATGTCAGCATTCTACTTAATATCACGCTATCTAATTCCATTCTTATTTCCCCCTACCAATTAGTAACCAATACTTACTGTTTATCACTTTATGGCAATTATAAAACCTATTTCAGAGATTGTGAAGTGTTGAACATGAATATTTTGTGACGTTTTTCACAAAGTTTATATTTGATTTTAGCATATATAATGTATTGTTTTGAAGCAAGGGAATTGTTTTGGTGATAGAGACCCTTGCCTTTCTGATAAGGGAACCATTAAGACTTCTGTCGATATTACAGCAATGAATAAGATGTCCCTTTACCATAACCACTCTGAATCAATGACATGGAATTAAGTAAATACTGAGCGAGGCGAGGGGATGTAATGTTAAGAAAGTCTCTTGCTTGTTTATTTGTAATAGTTTCTTTGTTTTTCATCACTAGTCTACTATTTTTTGTAAATTGTCTAAAACCCTTTAATTTTGAAGAGATTTAAAAATTATCACCCTCCTGTTTGAGGTATTATAATCCAATAATGTAAATATTTATTAATTAGAGATACGATTGTTTTTAAAGCAGAATTTTGTATTATCTACGTTTTTTACAGTTATCAATGATAAGATTACCTTTATCAACGTTTTTTCAAATTTATCAACAAAAAATAATAACTTACCGATAATTCTTCAATTTCCGACATATTTCACATCGCCCCCGCCCCTTCCACTCCACCAAAACTCAACTCAAAAAACCCCACACCAAAAGTGCGGGGTCCCTCTATCAAATCAAATTGCATCCAGCATCTTAAACTGAGACTTCACAAGCTCATAATAATGTCCTTCTTGATCCATCAATTCATCGTGATTACCGGATTCTTTGATGTTTCCGTTCTCCAATACGAAGATATTATCAGAATCACGTATGGTCGACAGTCGATGCGCGATGATGATAGCTGTTCGACCGGATAGCAATTTTTTTAATGCATTTTGGATTTTGACTTCTGTTTCTGTGTCGATTGAAGCAGTGGCTTCGTCTAAAATGATGATGCGCGGATTTGCAAGCAGGGCCCGGGCAAATGACAGAAGCTGTCTTTCTCCCACGGATAAGACATTCCCTCTTTCTTCGACCTCGGTTTCATAGCCGTTTGAAAGTTTTTCAATAAATTCGTTGGCTCCGATGGCTTCGGCTGCTTTCCTCACTTCTTCATCGGAAGCATCAGGACGACCGAATCGGATATTATCCTTAATCGTGCCCGAGAAAATGAAGGTATCCTGGAGCACGATACTGATTTGACTTCTCAAGCTGGAAACTGTGACGTCACGCAAATTGACACCGTCTATCTTCACCTCTCCGTTTGTCGGATCGTAGAAACGGCTGATTAAGTTCGCGATCGTCGTTTTTCCTGAGCCGGTGTGGCCAACCAGGGCGACTGTCTGACCCGCTTTCATTTCCAGGTTGATATTTTGAAGAGCTTTACGTTTATCATCATAGGAAAACTCGACATTTTCAAATTGAATTTTCCCTTTGATGTCCGTCAGGTCCAAAGCGTCACGTTTTTCGTTGACAATCGGCTGTTCATCAAGAAATTCAAATATACGCTCTGAAGAAGCCATACCGATCAGCAGCTGATTGTAAACTTGGCCGAGTCTTGAAATCGGTTCCCAGAACATCCCCAAATAGAAGGCGAAGGAAACAAATTCCCCAAGCTCCAGTGATCCTCCTTGGATAAGGTGAGCCCCATACCAGATCAATACTGCTGTTCCTACCGCATTTGTCAGTTCCACCAGCGGTCTGAACATGGCATTTTTCTTTGTGGCTGTTTTCCAGCTGTCGAAGGTTTCTGTGTTGACACCATCAAAGAAAGCCATGTTTTCTTTTTCCTGAGTGTACGATTGAGTCACACGAATCCCCTGGATACTCTCATTCAAGTGGGAATTCAGTTTTGATTGTTTTAAACGCACGTCCTGCCAGGATCTGCGGATATTTTTTCTCAAGCTGGTGGAGATAAAGAACATAATCGGCAGAATGACCATGACCGCGAGCGTAAGTTCCGGACTGAGAGTGAATAAGATAACAATGATCCCGGCAAGCAGGATAACGTCCATCAGGAGGTTGATGACTCCATTGGTGAATAGTTCCTGTAGGGAGTTGATGTCATTCATGATCCGGACGAGAATCGATCCTGCCGAGCGCTGATCGAAGAATCGATGAGAAAGCCATTGAACGTGACTGAACAAATGCTTCCGTAAATCATAAATGACTCCCTGCCCCAGCTGATTCATCCAGCGTATCCTGAGTACATTTGCTGCATAATTAATAATATAAAGGCCGGCGATAATGGCCACTAATGTAAATAACAGCGATCCATCTTTCTGCCGTATTGCTTTATCAAGCGTGTAAACCCCTATCAGAATAGGGATAATCAGCCTAATGGCAGTTGTGATTAGAACAGTGATGATCGAAAGGGGGAGCAGTTTTTTTGAATATGGCTTTAAATAAGTTAATAAGCGCCAGAGTTGTTCCCAATTAAAAGGTTTGTCGATCACCTGATCGGTTGAATAGTGAAACCTGCTTAAAACATTTTTATTTACTTTAGAGTTTTTGCTCAATCCCCTCACCTACCTTCCTTGTGCTTGGAGTATTTTTTTTTGATCTTTATATTGAATATCGTATATACGCTGATACGGACCATTATTTTTGAGAAGGAAGTCATGGACACCCCGCTCAACAATTTTCCCGTTTTCCAGTACGAGAATTTCGTCGGCATGTTTTAATGAAGAGATACGATGTGCAATGATAAATGTCGTTCGGTCAGACATTACATTTTTAAGTGCTTTTTGAATTCTGAATTCAGTTTCCATATCCACTGCGCTTGTAGCATCGTCGAGTATCAGAATCGAAGGGTCTGTACAAAGAGCACGAGCGATTGCTATACGCTGCTTCTGCCCTCCTGAAAGTCCAAGTCCCCTTTCACCCAACTTCGTATCATACCCGTCAGGAAGCTCTGTAATAAAATCATGCGCTTGTGCCATCTTGGCTGCTTCAATGATTTCTTCCATCGTTGCTTCAGGTCTCCCGTAAGAAATGTTAGCTTTGATTGTAGAAGAAAACAGGAATGATTCCTGCAGAACGACCCCGATATTCTTACGGAGGGATTTTAATGAGTAATCATTTATCTTGTTCCCGTCGATAAGGATCTCTCCTTGGGTTGGTTCGTAGAATCGTGTCATCAACTGAGTGATGCTTGTTTTACCCGAACCTGTTCCTCCGATCAGTCCGATGATCTTTCCGCTTTCTGCCTTGAATGATATATCTTCCAATGCAGCTTCATCGTGCTCAGTATAGTTTAGGGAAACGTGTTGAAATTCAACTTCACCTTTCATTTGATCTACATGGAGGACATCATCATGATCTTTGATCTTTTCATCCACTTCAAGTATTTCTAACAATCGTTCCCCTGAAGCTTTCGATTGGGAAAATAAATTGATCGTGAATCCGAGATTCATGATCGGCCAGATGATATACCAAACCAGGCTGTAAAAAGCGACCAGTTCACCCGGCTGAAGATTTCCATTCATAACCAGGTAACCTCCGTATGCAAGTAACGTTACAACACTGATATTTCCGAGAAACTCCATTAAAGGGAAGTACTTCGCCCAGATATCTGATGTGAAAAGATACTTATCTTTATAGTCCCCATTGGAATTGTTGAACTTATTGATTTGAAATTCTTCCCGTGATAATGATTTAACTGTATTGATTCCGCTGATATTCTCCTGTACATTCGTATTCAACTTCCCGAATGATTTACGGATACCTCTGAATGCAGGGTGAACGGCTTTATCAAATTTATAGACGGCAATTGCCAAGAATGGCAGAGAAATTAATGTCACGAACGTTAATGAAGGAGAATAGTAATACATGACTCCAAAACTGACGGTTATTAATAAGAAGAAACGTAAAAGTTCTGTAAAACCGAATGACAAGAAAAAGCGGAATGCTTCAACGTCAGCTGTCAGTCTTGACATGAGATCACCTGTTTTCGCATTATCATAATAACTGAATGGCAGGAACTGAAGTTTTTCATACAGCTCGTTTCTCAGCCTGTAAACAGATGTGATACCGAACAGATCACCGAAATATTGCTGAATGAATGTTGTAATTCCTTTGAGTATCATGATGCCTACAAATCCAAAAGCCAGATACGGAATCCATTCGTAGTTACCTTGCAGGATGACATCATCAATGGTTTTTTGAAGGATGATGGGGTACACAACAGTGATACCGGTTACAAATAACAGAAAAAACATTGAAATGATAAAGTATTTCTTATAAGGCAAATAATAAGCTTTTAATTTTTTGAAAGTTTCCATAATTCTTCTCCCTTCCCTGGGTGCATAAAAAAACGACGTATTAATAAATATATCGGGTTTCGAAATATTTATCTACCCTTTTTTTAGAATTTTTTACTTTTTTGTGAATTGTGTTTTATTTTTTCTATCAAAACTCATTTTAATAAGAAACAACTAAAAAAAGATCGGTCATTGGACCGATCCTTTCTGAGTAATTTGCAGGTTATTCACTTTTCTCCATTTCATCAAGTACTCTGTTTACGCGCTTTTCAAGCATCTTCATTCCGCTTCCGCCTGCTTGAAAATGGCGAAGGTTCCCATCTTTGTCGAATACGTAATATGCAGGTACATATTGATTTTCAAATGCATCTGTAAGTTTATGCTCACTGTCTACAAAAACAGGCTGAGTAATGTCATGTTCGCCCGCAACCTTTTTGATGTCCTCCAAATTTAAGTCATCTTCGGATCGTGGCATATGAACAGCCACCACATTCAGCTTATCACTGTATTTATCTCGGAACTCATTGACCTGTGGCATGGCTTCCTTACATAGATGGCAGCTTACAGACCAAAAATGAATAAGAGTCGGCTTTTCACCGGTCAGATCCTGTTTGGATACTTCACCATTTAACCATTCAGTCGCACCGTTCAGTTCAGGCATAGGTTCACGAAGTTTCATGATTAAACCTCCAATATATTTAATGTGATTTTTTCAAATATAAAGAATTTGGATAAGAAAAAGGCCTAACAAACGGTTAGGCCTTTATTCATTTGGGAATTATAAAGTTTTTTGACCTGGCTTCCAGTTAGCCGGACAAAGTCCACCGGTTTGAAGTGCTTGAAGTACACGTAGAGTTTCTTCAACGTCACGCCCGATATTGTTGTGGAATACCACTTGATATTGTAGTTCTCCTTCAGGATTAATAATGTACAGGCCGCGCAGTGCAATACCTTCGTCTTCAATTAGTACACCGTATTCGTTTGATACACTATGGTTTGTATCAGCAGCTAATGGATATCTTAACTCGCCAAGGCCATTGTCTTTGCGGTCAGTGTTGATCCATGCCAAGTGTGTATGGATTGTGTCAGTAGAAACGCCGATAACTTCTGCATCCAAGTCTTCAAACTCATCGTAACGGTCAGACATAGCTGTGATTTCAGTTGGACATACGAAAGTGAAATCCATTGGGTAGAAGAATAATACTGTCCATTTACCGTTTTTCATGTTTTCTTCCAGTGATACCTTACCGAATTCTTTGTTTGGCAATACAGCGTCCATTTCAAAACGCGGAGCTTGCTTACCTACCATACGTTCTGCCATTAATAATCCCTCCAATGAGTTTTTTTATATTTTTTTGAGAAAGGGCAATGCTTTGGCATGTCCTTCCTGGCTCACAATTGTCATTATAAAGGATTAGTTATTCCAGGTCAATGCCAAATTATAATAATTTTTAAATTAAAATAATTATTATGTATAAACTTAATCCCTTATTGTTTTTCCCTTTTATACTGATATTTAATCTGTTTAGAGGGAAATTTAATGATTATTTTCATATGAATTTAGTTTATCATTTCTCAACTGGGGAATAAAACAATATGCTTTTTGGGTGTTCTCTTTGACATCCCCCTTATAGCAATGTATATACTATAAAGGTTCATGATTTTTATTAGAAAGGATGTTTGGATTGGATTACATAATTGGAATGAACGTATTGGGCGATAAGATTGCCAATTTTAATTGGGGCGGTCTGCTTGTCACAATCGGAATAGGCGCTTTACAGATATTAGCAATCTGGATTGCCTTCTTGATAGTAAAAGGTGCAGCGAACAAAGTGCTCGAACGAATTTTTGATAAGTACAGTAAAAGAAATGATGTTTCTGCCGGCAGGGCACAGACCCTCCAAAGCCTTAGTAAAAATATAGTTGGATATGTCCTGATTTTTATCTTTTTCGTTACGATTTTACAGATCTTCGGCATTCAGGTAACCGCCATTCTGGCCGGGGCCGGAATCGTTGGTCTCGCTGTTGGGTTTGGTGCGCAGGGACTTGTAAGTGATGTAGTGACAGGTTTTTTCATTCTTCTGGAAAAGCAAGTGGATGTCGGTGATTATGTCTCTACCGGAAATTTCTCGGGGATTGTAGAAGAAGTAGGGCTGCGGACTACTCATATCCGTGGGTTTGACGGTACGCTTCACTATGTTCCGAACAGGGAAATTACCAGTGTAAGCAATCACTCAAGAGGAAATATGCGTGCACTGGTAGACATCGGGATTTCTTATGATGATGATGTTGATAAAGCCATTGTCGTACTTCAACAAGTATGTGACCAGGTTGCACAGGAAGATGACAACATCGTTGAAGGTCCCAATGTCATAGGGGTACAGACGCTTGGTGCTTCTGACGTGGTTCTTCGCATTATCGGAAAGACGAAGAATATGGAGCAATGGGGTGTGGAAAGAAAACTCCGTAAAGCAATGAAAGAGGCTCTAGACCAAAACGGGATTGAAATACCTTTTCCACATCAAGTCTATATCGAGAAAAAAGAATAGTTTTAAAGTAAAAAAATGACAGGCATCACACCAATGTGGTGCCGGTCATTTTTTATTTCATCGACTTTTTTCATTTAAGCTCTCAAAGTATTCAGCGATGAGGGATATCGCAAAGTCTATCGCTTCTTCCTCTGGATTCAATTTAGAATGATGCAGCCCGTACGGGGAATTCACCCCGAGCCAAAACATGAAGCCCGGTATCTTCTCCAGCATATATCCAAAATCCTCTCCCGTCATAGCCTCTTTGCAGATGACAAGATCACGATTATCGCTTGAAAGTACAAAGGATATGAAATTCTTTGTCCATTCCGGGTCGTTGTATACCTGTCGATACATACTTCCGTAATCCACTTCTATGTGACAGTCGTATCCGATTTCCGTTCCTTGAACAAGAGCTTCCAGTCTTTTTTTCACGCTATTCATCGATTCTGGAGACAATGTGCGGATTGTTCCTTCAAGAGTCGCAGTCTCTGCAATGATGTTCTGAACCGTCCCGCTTTCCATCTTACCGATTGTGACGACCGCACTGTCCAGAGGATCCACATTCCTTGAAATAATGGACTGAAGCTGGGTTACAAAGTATGAAGCCGTAACGATCATATCTTTTGTCTGATGGGGATATGCTGCATGTCCACCCTTCCCTTTAAACTTGATGAATAGCTCAGAGGTGTTGGCAAACAAGAGGCCTTCTTTAATCGCTACCGTCCCTACCTCATATTCAGGGGCAATATGAAGGGCAAAGATGACATCGGGCATCCATTCCTTCATCACGTCACTTTCCAGCATCGGCTGCGCACCGCCAGGACCTTCTTCTGCCGGCTGAAAAATAAACAATATGTCATCATTTATAGGGTTCTGAACAAAATGCGTCAGGACTCCCAAAGCAATCGACATATGTAAGTCGTGTCCGCATGCATGCATCGTTCCTGGGTGGCAGGAATTGAAACCCAATCCTGTTTCCTCTTTTATAGGCAAGCCGTCAATGTCTGCCCTGAATCCTAAGATTCTTGAGGGGTCAGTCCCGGGTATTTTCACAAACAATCCTGTTTTCCACTTTTTCATTATAAATCTGTGTGAAGGCAGATCAGATATGTAATCCATCAAATATTTCTGTGTTTTATATTCCTGAAATCCGAGCTCGGGGATTTTATGAAGGTCTCTTCTGATTTTTTTGAAGTCTGTCATTGGCATTCCTTTCCTTCCTTTTCACTGCAAAACTCTGTCAGGTACAAAAAAGAACAGACGAAAGGTTTTTCTTTCCGTCCGTTCTCTCTGGAAATCAGTTTAAATTAAAGCTGGCGGAGTTCCTGTTTAATTTCAGTTTTAGATTTGGTTTTTTCATCAATGTCTTTAAGCTTTTTGGCAGGGGTACCGGCCACTACTGTATATGGAGGAACGTCATCCACAACCACTGCTCCGGCTGCGACAACTGAACCTTTTCCGACCGTTACACCCTCGAGGACAACAGCATTTGCACCGACAACGACCTCGTCTTCAATGATGACCGGTTTAGCGGAAGGCGGTTCGATTACTCCTGCGAGCACCGCACCTGCCCCGATGTGACAGTTCTTCCCTACGGTAGCCCGCCCGCCAAGGACTACGTTCATGTCAATCATAGTACCTGCGCCTACGACTGAACCGATATTGATGACAGATCCCATCATGATTACGCAGTTTTCTCCGATTTCCACCTGATCCCTGATGATGGCCCCCGGTTCAATCCGTGCTTTTACACCTTTAAGGTCCAATAATGGAATGGCTGAGTTCCTGCGGTCGTTCTCCAGAACATAGTCTTCAATTTCAGTGCTATTGCCCTCTAGTACCTTAGATAATTCATTCCACTCCCCAAATACAACTCCAGAGTTTCCTTCGATGAAGGTTTGGGAAGAAGGGCCAAAATCGATTCCTTCCAGATTACCTTTTACATAAACCTTTACGGGTGTAGATTTAGTACTATTTTGAATAAAAGAGATAATTTCGTTTGCATCCATCATTTTCATGAATTTCCCTCCAAAAATTATGTATAAATTCAGATTCTTTCTTGAATTACTTTATCAAATTAAAGGGAAGAAGACAACCCAAAGTTCTTGATTATCAAGAATTCACATCAAGGAACTCTTTTACGATTTCAACAAAAGCCTCGACTTGCCTGAGTTGAAAAGCAGACTCATATCCAAGCAGCCAGGTATCACGATGGATGAGTGTCTGATGTTCATCGATCAAAGGAAGCTTATAGATGTTTTCTTCCATCCCATTCAGCGTGATGGCCGGCAGGATAGCATAACCGATCCCATTCAATGTCATCTGTTTGCATGTTTCAATTTGGTCGACGACAATCGTCCGTTTTGGAGTCGTTTGGAATTGGCGGTGCCACCAATCCTGGATTTCCTGATAATAATTGGAGTCACTTTTAAATTGAATAAAGGGCCGGTCTGTTTTCATCACTTCATCAATTGATTGAATTTCCCGGTCGACTAAATATAGTGTATCTTGGAATAAATGATGTTTCGGCCCTTTCCAGTCCGGTGTTCCCCGTATGATGCCGACATGAACCTCATTTTCATATATGGCTTTCAGAATTTCGCTGCTCCACCCGGTCATGAGGGATATCTTTGCGTGTGGATATGCCTCAACAAAGCGTTTAAGCACTTTTGGCAACCAATTTTGTCCCACGATTGAAGCACAGGCAATTTTCAAGGTACCGTGCACCTCGTTTTCTAATGACTGAATCTGTTCCCTTACAACTTCTTGCTTTTGAAGCATTTCATCCGCCAATTTGACAACCAGTTCCCCTGCAGGTGTAAGTGATAGTCCTTTTTGTGAACGCAGAAAAAGCTTAATTCCCCATTCTTTTTCTATATTTTGAAGGCGCTGAGATAATGCAGGCTGTGAGACAAACAACCTTTCCGCTGCCTTGCGCATATTCATTTCTTGGGCCAATACCTGTAATAATTGATATTCAGAAAATGCCATAATCGTAACCTCATAAGTTTTTCTTATATTGTATCTTAAAATAAATAAAATTTCATTATCAAATGAAGTGGAATACACTGAAAGTATCAAATTTTCTGAGGTGAGGGAATGATGGAAGTTCTATTATTTTTTACAGGTATGATTGTTGCATTT
>NZ_JABMCR010000269.1 GCF_013179555.1 Bacillus haikouensis | reverse complement strand
TTGAACCCTGTCATACCCGTTGGCGAGCAAATCGCAGAAGCCATTCGCATCCATCAAAAGCTCGGCAAGAAGGATGCATGGAAGAAAGCGGTCGACATGCTCGAGTTAGTAGGCATCCCTTCCCCTCAACAACGAGCGAAACAAGAACCGTTTCAGCTTAGCGGCGGGATGAGGCAGCGCGTCATGATTGCCATGGCTCTTGCCTGCAATCCCGAAGTCCTGATTGCCGATGAACCGACAACGGCGTTGGATGTGACGATACAGGCGCAAATACTTGAGCTGATGAAAGACCTGCAGAAAAAACTCAATATGGGCATCATTTTCATCACACATGATTTAGGAGTGGTAGCCGAGCTATGTGACAAAGTAGCGGTCATGTATGCCGGTCAGGTGGTGGAATATAGTTCCACGGAACAATTATTCTCAAATCCGAAACATCCATACACAAACGGACTGATGTCTTCCTTACCGAAATTGTATGAGGACCAGGCAGAACTGGACACGATGCCGGGCAGTGTCCCTTCCCCCTATGAGATGCCGAAGGGCTGCCGTTTCTCTCCCCGCTGTGCATTGGCGACTGCAAGGTGTCATGAGGAAGAACCACAGCTCCATTCCTTGAAGGATGGCAGTCAAATCAGATGTTTCTTATATAACGCCGAGAAAGAGGTGCAGATGACATGACCGCTGTGATGACCGAAAAAAAACCTATTTTAGAAGTGAAGGGCCTCAAGCAGTACTTCCCGATCAAAAGGGAGTCATTGTTCCAGCCGAAACAAGTGGTGAAAGCCGTGGATGACATTACCTTCACACTGCATGAAGGGGAAACCCTCAGTATCGTAGGAGAGTCCGGCTGCGGCAAATCGACAACCGGCCGTGCCATCTTACAGCTGGATAAGCCGACTGAAGGCAGCATTCAATACAAGGGAGTGGAACTGAACAGTCTATCCAAAAAGGAATTAAGAAACATGAGGGGCGATATCCAGGTCATCTTCCAGGATCCGTTCGCTTCACTGAATCCGAGACAAACGGTCAGAAAGATCCTGAAAGAAGCCATGACCATCCAGAAGGTGCTGCCCCCTTCCAAACAAGAGGACCGGATGAAGGAATTATTGGACTATGTCGGCCTTCCGATTACATCGCTGGACCGTCTCCCCCACGAATTCAGCGGCGGACAACGGCAGCGGATCGGAATCGCCCGGGCACTCGCCGTCAATCCGAAAGTGATCATTTGTGATGAAGCTGTATCGGCCCTTGATGTATCCATTCAGGCCCAGATCTTGAATCTGCTCAAGAAACTTCAGAAGGAATTGAAGTTGACGTACCTTTTCATTTCCCATGATCTAAGTGTCGTACGTCATATTTCAGACCGGGTGATTGTGATGTACCTGGGAAAGGTGGTTGAGATCGGGACGAAGCATGAATTGTTCGACAACCCTTCTCACCCTTATACCCAGGCGCTGCTTTCGGCCATCCCGGTGCCAGACTTCTCCAAGAAAAGAGAAAGGATCCTTTTAAAAGGGGATGTACCTTCCCCATTGAATCCGCCTTCCGGGTGCAAGTTTCACACCCGCTGCCCTCTGGCAACGGATTTGTGTAAAGCAGAACTGCCTCCAATGAAAGGGCAGGGGGAACATTTTACAAGATGCCATTATGTCTAAACATATGTTCAGAATCCCAGTTTTCTTATAAAATAGAAAGTACGACTCATCACTATAGGAGTTCTTCTGATGATTACACAGGAAACCTTTTCATTTTATATCATGCTGTCCGTATTAGCCCCAATCATTGGGGCTTTTAGCTTATTATTTCTGTTTCTGTTCGAAAAACGCCTGGATCAGCTGGAGAAAGAAAAGCACGAACTGCTTCTGGAACAGGAACTGCAGGAAGCCAAGTATAATCAATTGAACCAGCAGATCCAGCCCCACTTTTTCTTTAATACACTCAATGTCATCCTGAGCTTGGCGCGGCTGAACCGCAAGGCGGAACTGATTTCCGCCATCGAAGTCCTTTCCAAATACTTTAAGTTTAAATACAAGCAGACAGACCCGTTGATCACGATTGAAGAAGAGATTCAATACACTCGATATTACCTTGACATCCAAAGGCTGCGATTCAGGGACCGATTGGATGTCGTCTGGAGCGTCGAAGAAAGCTGCAAGGCTTCCCTTGTACCTCCTTATCTCCTTCAGACACTGGTCGAAAATGCATTTAAACATGGACTGGAAAAGATTCCAGGTCAAGGGAAACTGATCATCATCCTGAATGAGCAAAGAAACAGAATTTACTTAGAAGTGTGGAACAGTTCGGCAGCGGCATCTGAAAGCCCGGCCCATCAAAGGGATGAAATAGGAGTCGGCTTACTGAATATCCAGAAACGATTGCAAATGCTCTTCCCCGAGGAAGAAATCTTCATTCAACTGAACGAGGAAGCCAAAGGAACAAGCGTCCAGGTTTTCTGGCCGCATACGATTAAAGAAGATACCAGCACGTAATCAAGGAGGGAACGGAATGCACATATTACTCGTTGACGATGAGCCCCTGGAGCTTGAACAGCTCGAATATATGATCCATGAAAAATATCCATACTGGACGATCCACACAGCAGCAGATGCATCACAGGCAGTCAGAATCCTCACCGAATATCCGATCCGCCTTGCGTTACTCGATATTCAGATGCCGGGTAAATCCGGGATTGAACTCGGGATGGAAATGAAGAAGTTCGAACACATCGACATCATTATGGTGACGGCATTCCAATCATTCGATTATGCCCAAGCCTCCCTCAGGCTCGGAGCAAAGGATTATTTGACGAAACCGATCATTGAAGAAGAATTATTTCACGTTCTCGACCAATATAAATTTGCAGCCATTCAGTCCCATATCGTTCAGGAAGCGTTAACCATCATCCATGAACAATACAGCGAGAAACTTTCCCTTACGTCCCTCGCCAGCCAGATCCATATCAACGGAACATACCTCAGCAGAAAGTTTCATGAGGAAATGGGGATCAGCTTCTCTGAATACCTGAATGACTTCAGAGTCCAGGCCGCACAGCGGTTACTGCGGCAGGATACAGAAAAGTCCATCTCATCCATATCTGAAGAGTGCGGGTTCAGCAGCCAGCACTATTTCAGCTCTTTATTCAAGAAGCAGACTGGCTGCACCCCAAGGGAATACCGGATAAGAGAGAAGGTATAAATCAATGAAGCCGCGAACGTATCGTGAATATATACAAGGGACCATCACGTTTGGAGTGGCGTATGGGGTCGTTTCGCTTCTGGCCAGATGGGTGACCGGCAACACCATTTTATCCTCTCCGGAAACACTCGTGAAATACGGACTGCTTGGCGGGGTTGGCTATGCCATGATGGGAGCCATCGCGATCTTTCTATTCGGGTGGATCACCCCCTATATCAGGGAACGATTCCCAAACTCGATGACCCTTGGGGATGTATTGAACGAAAGGCTTAAGGGCCGGTCATACTGGTTCGTCATGTGGGTATTGCTCCTGACAAGCCTGGACTCTCTGCTCATACAAGCTCTCGGTGCAGGTGTGCTGCTCCATTTTCTATTACAAACACCGATCTATGTAGGGTTACTCGTATTCTTTCTATACTGCTTCCTCTTGTCCATAGGGGGAATGAAGCAAATCCATCGCTTCGAGGGAATTCATATCTCATTTATTTTTGCAGCCATCATCCTCATTCCCGTTTATTTCTTTATCCAAAAAGGGATTTTTCCCGTTTACGATGGATTGCTCCTGTATCATCCTTACTTATTATTCATTAAACATAATGAGATCACCCTTTTCATCCTTACTGCCTTTCTGATTGGCTTCGGGCAGGTATTGACCGACAGAGCGAGCTGGCAGCGAATCTACATTATCGAGAAATCCAAGGTGCGGACTTCCTTTATGATGGCGGGACTCATCTGGGCCACCATCCCCCTTGCCTTCACGGCGATTGTCCTGATCGCGGTTTACGGGCAGGGCTTCGAGAACATTTACTCCATCCTGGGTCAGCTCGTGGAGAAAATCGACTCTCTGTTCCTGCTTCTGATCTTTATCGGCTGCTGCTTCAGTGCCATTGCATCGACCGTTAGTGCCGAGCTGCATGCCACCTCGATTTTGATCATTCGTAATATGCTGAACCATAAGATCGACTGGAGTGAGGAACAGCAATTGAAAAAGACCTACATGGTCTCTGGTTTGCTCTCTCTTTCCCTGTTTCTTATCAGCTCGATCTTGTCACCGAGTCTGATGGAACTCATTTTCTTTTTCGCTCAAGTGTATGCAGCCATCATTCCGACAATGCTGGTGGTCATCTTTTATAAACGATTGATTCCTGCGTATGTCCCTTATTGTTCGTTGATCGGTTTAGGGGCGGGACTGCTGTCTCTCTTCCACTATAATTCCATTCAATCGACCTGGATCAGCTTTTTTGTTTCAAGCGGGCTGGCAGTGATATTGCTGGTGGTGAATGAGGTCAAGATTCATAGAAAATGAAATGGATCCGGGTAAAAGAATCGTAAAATAGTCGACTCTTTTTTCTTATCACAGGCTAGTAGAATGTTATTTATAAACGCCCATCATGATAGAATGAAAGAAACGATGGACCAGCTGGAAAAATATAAAAAATCATTTAGGGGGACGACAAGAATGACGGCATCAAAGGAATGGAACAATGGAGTTCGCGGGCATTCATTCATCACTTCATTCAGCGGAGGAAAAGACAGTGTCTTGGCTCTTCACAAAGCATCGAAGGAGGGAGAAGCGATCGGCCTGATAGTGATGCTTGAGGAAGAAGGAAAGCGGTCCAGATCCCACGGGATGCCTCCTGAGCTTATCCGTGCCCAGTCGGAATCGATCGGTTTGCCCGTATTCACAGCAGCTGCCAGTTGGACAGATTATGAAAAAGTCTTCATTACCCTTTTAGAAAGAGCCAAGAAACAAGGGGCAGAAGTGTTAGTAACGGGAGACCTGGATATGCCTGAACACGGCTGCTGGCATGAAAAAGTGGCGCAGCACGCAGGCGTGAAGCTAGGGATGCCTTTGTGGGGAATGAATCATCGTGAAGCTGTCGAAGAATTCATCAATCTGGGATATGTATCCATCGTTGTAACGGTTAATTTATCCCTGGGCATGAGCCGGGATGATTTAGGGCGGACGCTGACCAATGAATACATAAAGGAACTTGAAGTCCGGGGGATCGACCCCTGCGGAGAAGGTGGAGAGTTCCATACCACAGTAGTGGACGGACCGATCTTCAAACATCCTATTCCCGTTTTAAAACGTGAAATTATGAAAGACGGAGAGTATGCCTTTTTGCCATTGGAGCTGGATCATATGGCGGATCGCATTGGAAAG
>NZ_JABMCR010000268.1:2744-5414 GCF_013179555.1 Bacillus haikouensis | reverse complement strand
GTCATGAGTGCCCGGTATATTATTCGATTTACGAGACCCCAATGCAGGCTTTTTCTTCACCCTGCCCATCCGTTTACCCGATTGTTTCACTACCGTCTTCGCGGCCACGGATTGCGCTTCGCCATTCTCCATCGTTCTTTGATACTTTACCCATTGATATTGAACCTTCCCAACAGTTGTTTCCAGCTCTTTCGCAATTTTCCTGAATGACATTCCCTGTTCACGCATTTTGATTATTTCATTTAACACAAGTTAACCTCCCAGCCTAAACGAGTAGTATATGAATTCATCTAAATATTATGACAATTATTCTTAAATTAATCGTACCACCCTATTCAAAAACCTACAATAAACGCATTTTGTCGTATCTTGTTTGTGTTGATGAAAACATACTAAGTACGCGGAATTTATCTTGAATTATTCCTCATTTAATCCCAAAAAACCTATATAAAGCGATTTCATTGATGATCCGACAATTTCCAAGTAAAAGAATCGGTGCAAATGTGACAAATTGTTCAGGTATTTTACAATTTATTCTTTTCCTTCTCTAGAGAAGGATCATCTTCTATGCTATAACTAAGAAAGAACAAATAAGCATGAGGTGATAATCTTGGAAGTACTGCTAATGATTTTAATGATCTTCTCCATACTATTATTCTTTCTATCTTTTTTTCAAAAAGACCGGTATTCGGCACTTGCAAAAGAAGTGGAAGATTTATCGATGACAATGCTGCAGGAAAATTATCAAATGAAGAAACGGCTGAAAGTGCTGGAAGAGGAACTGATGATGGACGGTGAATCTTCAATGAAAAGTCTTTATACGGTCAGAAAACCGATTCATGAGGTAGTAAGAAATCAAGTCATTGCACTCTATCAACAAGGAATTCCGCTAGACCAAATTGCAAAGCAATCAGCCCTTTCAAAATCCGATGTCAAACATATTATTTCAACGCTATAGAAAGGAGCTCATATGAACAAACAATCAACCAGAGCCTTCTCCGCCGGAATGTTGTTTATCGCCGTCATCATATTCATTTATTGTTTTTACTTTGATACGTCTTCTTCTCTATCCTCTGTTCCCATCCCTGATGGTCATGCAGTCATAAAGGAATCAGTATTAAAAGAGAAAGAGAACGAAATTGCAGAGTTAAAAGAGCAGCTGAATACGATAAAAACAGAATCCGGGAAAGATAAGTCTCCTTCCACAAGTGAAAAGTACCAATTGACTTTAACGATTGAATCGGGGATGACACCTGCTGATATTGAGGAAAAACTGAAACAAGCGAAGATTATCAGTGATGATGAGCAATTTGTCCAGCATATCGTAGATAATGAATATGCTGATAACATACAGATCGGTGATTTTCTCGTGAAATCCGGGATGTCCTTAGAAGAAATTGCAAAGCTGATTACAAAGTGAAGAAGTACTGTTATGAAAAACAAGCTGCCCGGCCACCGGGCAGCTTGTTTTTATTCTATTCGTTCAAATCATACCGGCGGCCTTTCACTAAATAAAAGACTCCTTCAGCAATATTCGTAGTGTGGTCCGCCGCTCTTTCCAGATAGCGGCAGATGAATGATAACTGAGTAATTTGGGCAGTGAATTCAGGCTTTTCTTTATTCAAAGTAAGAAGTTCCATAATTGTTTCCCCGTATAAATCATCCACCTTGTCATCCATTTCAGCGATTCTCTTCGCCTTAACAACATCTTCCTCTACGAAAGATTCCAGTGTCAAAGCAATCATATCAGTCGTGACACTGTGCATTTCTTTAATATGGTGTATGGGCTTGATCAACGGTTCTTTCCCGATACGGATCGTCGACTTTGCTACATTAACAGCGAAATCGGCAATTCGTTCAAGATCGGATGCGATCTTGATTGCAACGATCACTCTTCTTAAATCTGTTGCGACAGGCTGTTGCTTTGCAATCAGCAGGATTGCAAGGTCATTAATTTCTTCCTCAAGGTCATCTGCCTTCTGATCTCCCTCAATTATCGCCAGGGCCGTGTCTACATCTTTTTCTTCGAGTGCCTTAATGCTTTTCTCAAGAGATGCCCTGGCGATATTTCCAAGTTCCATAAGCTTCGTTTGAAGTTCCTTTAAATTCGCATCGAAATGTCCTCGTACTGACATTGTCATACCCCTCCCTGTGTCCCTGCACTTATTCTAGTTCAAAAAATTCATTACCCAAAACGACCGGAGATGTAATCTTCTGTTCGTTTGTCAGACGGAGTGGAGAAGATTTTATCCGTTTTATCGAATTCTACAACTTCACCGTTCAAGAAGAACGCTGTACGATCTGAGATACGTGCTGCCTGCTGCATGTTATGTGTCACGATAATGATGCTGTAGTCCGCCTTTAATTCCTGGACAAGTTCTTCAACCTTAAGGGTGGATATTGGGTCGAGTGCAGATGTCGGTTCATCCATCAAGATGACGTCAGGTTCGATCGCCAGACATCTTGCAATGCAGATACGCTGCTGTTGACCTCCGGATAATCCGTATGCATTAGAATTTAGACGGTCTTTTACTTCATCCCAAATCGCTGCTCCGCGTAAGCTTTTTTCAACGATTTCATCAAGTACCTTTTTATTTTTGATGCCATGCGTACGGGGGCCATAGGCAATATTGTCATAAATCGATTTCGGGAACGGATTGGGCTTTTGGA
>NZ_JABMCR010000268.1:0-2647 GCF_013179555.1 Bacillus haikouensis | reverse complement strand
CAAATCGCTGCTCCGCGTAAGCTTTTTTCAACGATTTCATCAAGTACCTTTTTATTTTTGATGCCATGCGTACGGGGGCCATAGGCAATATTGTCATAAATCGATTTCGGGAACGGATTGGGCTTTTGGAAGACCATCCCTACTTTTGTACGCAGCTCTTCAACACGGTAATTTTTATCAAAGATATTACGATCTCGGTAAATAATGTCACCGGACGTTTTAACACTTGGAATCAATTCAATCATTCTGTTCAGCGTTTTTATATAAGTCGACTTCCCGCATCCGGAAGGACCGATGATCGCAGTAACCTCATTTTCCATAATATCAAGATCTATATTTTTCAAAGCATGGTTTGTTCCATACCATAAGTTCAATTGTTTTGTCTGATATACCGGTTGTTTTGTTCCTGTAGTATCAATGTTTTCATTTACTTTCGTCATTATCGTTTGCATGTTTGAAAGCCTCCTTCATCCAATTAAAACCTTATCATCCTCAAATTAGAAACGATTTTGAAATTTATTCCGTATGAATACTGCGACCGAGTTCATGAATAGAAGCAAAAGCAATAGAATGATGATTCCTGCAGATGCCACATCATGAAAGTCTGCCTGAGGTCTTCTTGTCCAATCATAGATCTGCATAGGAAGCGCTGTGAACGTATCCATTATTGATGCAGGAGTGAATAAGAGAATCGTTGGTACACCAAGGACTACAAGAGGAGCCGTTTCTCCGATTGCACGTGAAAACGCAAGGATGCTCCCTGTTAAAATGCCCGGTATAGCAGCTGGTAAAACGACCCGTATTATTGTCTGCCATTTCGTAGCGCCCATTGCATACGATGCATCACGCAGCTCTCTCGGGACTGCACGGATAGCTTCTTGTGCAGCCACGATGATAACCGGTAAAATTAATAAACTCATCGTCAGTCCTGCAGCAAGGACACTTTGACCCAATGCAAACATACGGGCAAAGATCGTCAACCCAAGTAAACCAAAGACTACAGAAGGAACACCGGCGAGATTTGATATATTCACCTTGATAAAATGATTGATTTTATTCTGCTTTGCGTATTCTTCTAAATAAATGGCTGTTCCGACAGCTAAAATAAATGAAACGACCACTACAACTGCCATCAACCAGAGAGAACCGATCAATGCAGCATATATACCTGCTTTTTCAGGGAATCTTGAACCCATACTTTGCAAGAACTGAAGATCAAGATAGCCAATTCCTTGAGTGAATACCCGATAGAGCAATACCGACAATACCACCATGCCAAATAAAGTAGCCAGGAAGAATAAGGAACGGAATAGTTGATTGACGGCTAATCGAGAAGACATTTTCTTCAAAACATTATCCTGATTGACGTGCTTCATACATTAATACTCCTCTCTGAATCGTTTAGAGATGTATTGTGCAAGCAGATTCATTCCTAACGTGAATAAGAACAAGGTGAATCCAACCGCATATATACTGTAATAAATGGTGGTTCCGTAACCCGCATCACCTGTACTTACCTGCACAATATAAGATGTCATCGTCTGGATGGATTCTGTCAGGTTCCACGAAAGGTTTGGTGTAGCACCTGCGGCTACAGTAACAATCATCGTTTCCCCGATTGCACGGGATATGGCAAGCACAACAGAAGCCACAATGCCTGACACAGCAGCAGGAAGCACGATTTTAACCGCTACTTCAAGCTTCGTGGCACCCATAGCAAGTGCCCCTTCACGGATGGAGTTAGGGACAGAAGACATCGCATCTTCTGATAGGGAGGCGATCATCGGGATGATCATGACACCTACCACTATCCCAGG
This sequence comes from Bacillus haikouensis, assembly GCF_013179555.1. GTDB lineage: Bacteria > Bacillota > Bacilli > Bacillales > Bacillaceae_B > Rossellomorea > Rossellomorea haikouensis_A. The sequence goes on along the minus strand of NZ_JABMCR010000268.1, from coordinate 830 downwards.
GCTCAGAGCATTAAATATACTTAACTCAGGCATAAAGTTCTTCAAAAACGGTGTGACGAAGGTCAATGCAAAGAATCCATATACGATTGTCGGAATCCCCGCTAATACTTCCAATATCGGTTTAATGAATCTTCTTGAACGGTCAGTTGCATACTCACTCAAATAAATGGCAGAAGCCAGTCCAATCGGTACTGCGACCAGCACCGCAATCCCAGTAATTTTCAATGTTCCTGAAATCAACGGAAGAATCCCATAGTTAGGGTTCTCGATTGAAAATGGGAACCATTTGGTTCCAGTGACAAAATCAAATAATGGAACCCTCGAAAAGAATGTTACTGTTTCAAAAATTAGAGTAAAAACAATTCCTAGTGTTGTTAATACTGAAACCCCTGCAATTGCAAATAATATCCAAGGTATCGCTTTTTCGACTTTTTGATTAAAACCATTGTTATTATTTTGTTCAATCATCTCTGCAACAGAGTGTGATTTATTTGAACCTGAAACCATAGTTGCAAACCCCTTTCATCCACATGACAAGATGAGAAGCGATCAACGCTTCTCATCACTGATCATTTAACTTAGCACCGCTTATTACTACTTAAGACCTTTCAGCGTTTCTAAAGCTTCCTTGTATTGATCTTCTTTCAAACTTACATATCCAACAGCTTCCGCCATTTCACCTGCATTCTCAAGCGTGAAGTTCATGTAGTCATAAGCTGCTTCACTGTCTTTCATCGATTCATTTTTTGCATATACAAACAATGGACGGGATAATGGATAATCCCCACTTTCGACTGTTTCATTTGTCGGTTCTACACCATCGATCTTTA
>NZ_JABMCR010000267.1 GCF_013179555.1 Bacillus haikouensis | reverse complement strand
ACTATGTACGACACAATGCTTAAAGCTAAACCTTCTGCAGCTAAAGGGACATACATGAAGAACGTTGCTGTTACTTCTACTATGGGTCCTGGCGTTAAAGTTGATCCTTCAACTTTTGCAGTTAAGGCATAATTTGGTATTGACTTAACATGAACTAATCATTATAATTGGTTCTGTTGTTAAAAAACGAATACATTTGTACCGTAGACAGCAGGTGCTCTTCCGGAGCTTAATTTCCTGCCGAGGTAATTGCGATAAAAGATGCGCCTAAAGCGTGTTAGCGATGCCCTTATGTCTACCTTGATATAAGGGCATTTTTTATTGGATGACGGTATAAATGTTCATCAGTCAATCTACAGGAGGTGTAATGATGAGCAGCATTCTAGAACAAAAGCAACACATCGTCGGAGAAATCTCTGACAAACTAAAGAACAGTGTATCTACAATCATCGTAGACTACCGTGGTCTTGATGTTTCTGAAGTAACCGAGCTTCGTAAACAACTTCGTGAAGCTGGCATCGACTTCAAAGTGTACAAAAACACAATGACTCGTCGTGCTGCAGCAGAAGCTGGTCTTGAAGGGTTAAACGAATTCTTAACTGGTCCAAACGCAATCGCGTTCAGTTCAGAAGAAGTTGTAGCTCCTGCCAAGATTCTTAATAACTTCGCTAAAGATCACGAAGCACTTGAAATCAAAGCTGGTGTTATCGAAGGTACAGTCACATCTGTTGAAGATGTTAAAGCTATCGCTGAACTTCCAAGCCGCGAAGGTCTTCTTTCTATGCTACTCAGCGTGCTTCAAGCTCCAATGCGCAACTTCGCATTGGCAACAAAAGCCGTTGCAGACCAAAAAGAAGAACAAGGCGCGTAAGTTAAACAGAGCCGCTTGAATAATAATTATGAACCAACATACTAAGGAGGAAATTTAAAATGAGTAAAGAGCAAATCATTGACGCGATTAAAGAAATGTCAGTTCTTGAATTAAACGATCTAGTAAAAGCAATCGAAGAAGAATTTGGAGTAACTGCTGCAGCACCTGTAGCTGTAGCTGGTGGCGGAGCAGAAGCTGCTGCTGAAAAAACTGAATTTGACGTTGTTCTTGAGAGCGCTGGTTCTCAAAAGATCAAAGTTATCAAAGCTGTTCGTGAAATCACAGGTCTTGGACTTAAAGAAGCGAAAGAACTTGTTGACAACACTCCAAAAGCTCTTAAAGAAGGCATTTCTAAAGAAGAAGCTGAAGAGCTTAAAGCTAAACTTGAAGAAGTTGGCGCTGGCGTAGAAGTTAAGTAATAATCGCATAGAAGAAAAGCTCGCTTTATAAGCGGGCTTTTTTCTTCTTTTGGTTATCACTTTATATTGCCGCTGTTGGTTTACGTACAAGACTTCGCTTCACGTTGGCGGCTGGAAAGCATCCTCTTCCAATGGGGAACTGTTCTGGCTGCAGGGCTTAGTGGCACACGGCATAAGCCAATCCGACCAAGAAGGCAAAGGACGCCTTCCAGGTCGCTTCGTCTTATGCCGCCCGCCTTTGTACAAAGTCCTTCCGCTTTTCCATCAGGAGTCTTCGTCTTGCACTCCATCCAACAGCTGCTTTTCACTTTTACTAATGAACACAGACTTAAACACATTCTTGCTTTAAGTACATGAAAGATGGAGGTGTAATAATGACTAATCACTACTATTCCAGTAAGCCTGAAGTAGAAAGTAATCCTCAAACCATACAATTTGAACTCAGGGGTTGTCCCTTCCGATTCAAAACGGACCAGGGAGTCTTTTCGAAGAGAGAAGTGGATTTCGGTTCACGAACATTGATCGAAAACTTCGAGCTGCCAGAAACAGAAGGTGACTTGTTGGATGTCGGCTGCGGTTACGGACCGATCGGTTTGGCTTTGGCCAAAGATTTTAACGACCGGAAGGTTCATATGGTCGATGTAAACGAAAGAGCCCTGACGCTTGCAAGTGAAAATGCAAAAGTGAATGGTGTAGGGAATGTTAATATCTACCAAAGCGACCGCTATCAAAATGTAAAAGAAATGAGCTTTGCGGCAATCCTTACGAACCCTCCAATCAGGGCAGGTAAGGAAACCGTTCATTCCATTCTTTCCGAGAGCTATGACTACTTAGCGGAAAAAGGTGAATTGTGGGTCGTTATTCAGAAGAAGCAAGGTGCTCCATCTGCCATGGATAAAATGGAAGAACTGTTTTCAAATGTAGATGTTGTCGCCAAAAAGAAAGGCTATTACATTTTGAAATCGGTAAAATAAATCCGTTGACGTAGCTTTAGCGCTATGATAACATTATAAAATGCAAAAATATTATTTTCCGGTATTGTGTCCTTATGTATACATATTGGATAAATTGGAAAAGATTATAAAATAATAGTTCGTCATATGAAAATGAGGTTTTATCATTAAAACCCTTTTTCTTTTTGTCTTGTGTAGAGTGCATATCTACTATAGACATATAGACACAACCAAAACGCTTGATTTGAGGGGTGAATCAGTTGACAGGTCAACTAGTTCAGTATGGACGACACCGCCAACGCAGAAGTTTTGCGCGTATCAGTGAAGTTTTAGAATTGCCGAATCTAATCGAAATTCAAACTTCCTCGTATCAATGGTTTCTTGATGAGGGGTTAAGAGAAATGTTCCGTGACATTTCTCCGATTGAGGACTTCACTGGTAATCTCTCTTTAGAATTTATTGATTATAGTCTGGGAGAGCCAAAGTACTCGGTGGAAGAATCAAAGGAAAGAGATGTAACTTACTCTGCGCCGCTTAGGGTGAAAGTCCGTCTTGTGAATAAGGAAACTGGAGAAGTGAAAGATCAAGACGTATTTATGGGTGACTTCCCATTGATGACGGATACAGGTACTTTTGTCATTAATGGAGCTGAGCGTGTCATCGTATCTCAGCTTGTACGTTCACCTAGTGTGTACTTTAGCGGAAAAGTAGATAAGAACGGAAAGAAAGGGTTTACTGCTACCGTTATACCAAACCGCGGAGCTTGGCTTGAGTATGAAACAGATGCAAAAGATGTTGTATATGTGCGAATTGATCGAACTCGCAAACTGCCGGTAACGGTTCTTTTACGTGCCCTTGGGTTTGGCTCTGATCAAGAAATCATCGATTTAGTCGGTGATAATGAGTACATTCGTAACACGCTCGAGAAGGACAATACGGAAGGTATCGACAAAGCATTGCTTGAAATCTATGAGCGTCTGCGTCCGGGAGAACCTCCTACAGTAGAAAATGCTAAAAGTTTACTCGTTTCACGTTTCTTTGATCCAAAGCGTTATGACTTGGCAAACGTTGGACGTTATAAGATGAATAAAAAACTGCACATTAAGAACCGTTTATTCGGCCAGACTCTAGCAGAAACTCTAGCAGATCCTGAGACGGGTGAAATTTTGGCAGAGAAAGGCACGGTTTTGGACCGTCGTGCTCTTGATAAAGTCATTCCATATCTAGAACAAGGAATCGGCTTCAAGACGTATCAGCAGTCCGGTGGAGTATTGGAAGAAGATGTTCTTCTCCAATCTATTAAGATTTACTCTCCAAACGAAGAGGGAGAACAAGAGATTAATGTAATCAGCAATGCGTATGTAGATGAAAATGTCAAATACATCACACCTGCCGACATCATTTCTTCCATCTCTTACTTCTTCAACTTACTGCATGGAGTAGGATTCACAGATGATATTGACCACTTAGGCAACCGTCGTTTGCGTTCGGTTGGCGAATTGTTACAGAATCAATTCCGTATCGGTCTTTCCCGTATGGAGCGTGTAGTCCGTGAAAGAATGTCCATTCAGGACACGAACACGATTACTCCGCAGCAATTGATCAACATTCGTCCGGTCATTGCTTCTATTAAAGAGTTCTTTGGAAGCTCTCAGTTATCTCAATTCATGGATCAAACGAATCCTTTAGCCGAACTGACGCATAAACGCCGTCTTTCTGCATTAGGACCTGGTGGTTTGACTCGTGAGCGTGCCGGCTTCGAAGTTCGTGACGTTCACTATTCCCACTATGGACGTATGTGTCCGATTGAAACACCAGAGGGGCCGAACATCGGACTGATCAACTCACTTTCTTCATTTGCGAAGGTGAATAAATTCGGATTTATCGAAACACCATATCGTCGTGTCGATCCCGATACAGGCAAAGTAACAGATCGTATCGATTATTTAACAGCCGACGAAGAAGACAACTATGTAGTGGCACAGGCGAATGCCCGTCTTGGTGACGATGGTTCATTCCTTGATGAAGAAGTTATCGCCCGTTTCCGTGGTGAAAACACGGTAATCAAGAGAGAGCGGCTTGACTACATGGATGTATCACCGAAACAAGTAGTATCAGCTGCGACGGCATGTATTCCTTTCTTGGAAAACGATGACTCCAACCGTGCTCTTATGGGAGCGAACATGCAGCGTCAGGCAGTGCCTCTTATGAATCCGGAATCTCCGATAGTAGGAACTGGTATGGAACACGTATCAGCGAAAGACTCCGGAGCTGCAGTCATCTGTAAGTACGAAGGTATTGTCGAAAAGGTTGAGGCGAAACAAGTTTGGGTTCGCCGTGTGAAAGAAATCGATGGTCAGGAAGTGAAGGGTGACCTCGATAAGTATCGTATGCAAAAATTCATCCGCTCCAATCAGGGAACTTGCTACAACCAGCGTCCGATCGTAAGTGAAGGCGACCGTGTAGTAACAGGGGAAATCCTTGCTGACGGTCCTTCCATGGAGAAAGGCGAATTAGCCTTAGGACGTAACGTCATGGTTGGTTTCATGACTTGGGATGGTTACAACTATGAAGATGCGATTATCATGAGTGAGCGTCTTGTGAAAGACGACGTATATACTTCCATTCATATTGAAGAATATGAGTCTGAGTCCCGTGATACGAAACTTGGACCTGAAGAGATTACTCGTGATATCCCGAATGTCGGTGAGGATGCATTGCGCAACCTTGACGAACGTGGAATTATCCGCATTGGTGCAGAAGTGAAAGATGGCGACTTGCTTGTTGGTAAAGTAACGCCTAAAGGTGTAACAGAGTTGACTGCTGAAGAACGCCTGTTACATGCGATCTTCGGTGAGAAGGCTCGTGAAGTAAGAGATACATCCCTTCGAGTACCGCATGGCGGCGGAGGAATTATCCTTGATGTTAAAGTCTTCAACCGTGAAGACGGCGACGAATTACCGCCGGGTGTCAACCAGCTGGTCCGCGTCTACATCGTTCAGAAACGTAAGATTTCTGAAGGTGACAAGATGGCCGGCCGACATGGTAACAAGGGTGTTATCTCGAAGATCTTACCTGAGGAAGACATGCCGTATTTACCAGACGGCACACCAATCGATATCATGCTTAACCCATTAGGGGTACCATCACGTATGAACATCGGTCAGGTGCTTGAGC
>NZ_JABMCR010000266.1 GCF_013179555.1 Bacillus haikouensis | reverse complement strand
GCTGGGATCATATTTAAATACAAGGCTTGAATCGAAGGCACTTGTGAGCGTACTGCGCATTATACTGATTATAATAGGGGTACGATTGATTTATCAAAGTATAACGGGATAACCTCCATCGGGAGAGTGAGAGTTTAATGAAAGAAGTAATCCATATTTATCATACGAATGACCTGCATAGTCATCTGGAGCACTGGCCGAGGATACGGGACTTTATACAAGAGAGGAAGGAGCTGCATGTGAATGAGGGGGAGGAAGTCTTTCTCTTCGATATCGGTGACCATGTGGACCGCTGGCATCCATATACCGAAGCAACATTGGGCAAGGCTAATATCCAGCTTCTGAACAAAGCCGGTTATGACGCTGTGACAATCGGGAATAACGAAGGCATCACGCTGGATTACGAAGATCTGGATACGTTGTATCGTGATGCTGAATTCGATGTCATTGTCGGCAACTTGTTAAACCGAGACGGGAAGGTTCCGGACTGGCTTGAAACTCATCATACTTATGAAACGAAGTCAGGATTGAAAATCACTGTTCTTGGTCTTACGGCATATTTTCAACCCTTTTACAGAGCACTTGGCTGGACGATCCAAGCTCCACTGGATGAACTGAAAAAACAGATAGGACAGCTGAAGAATGAAGCGGATATACTGGTCCTCCTGTCTCATCTGGGAATCCGTGACGATGAACTCATAGCTGAGAGCTATCCTGAAATAGATGTGATACTGGGTGCCCACACGCATCATATATTACAAGATGGAAAAGAGATCAATGGGGTCATGCTTGGGGCTGCAGGGAAGTTCGGGAACTTTGTCGGTCACATGATGATTGAAGTGGATACAGAAAAAAAGAAAGTGGTATCAAAAAAAGCTCAGCTGTATGCACACGATGCATTACCTCAGTCAGCCGAGGAAGAAGACGAGAAGCTGCAGTGGATTCAACAAGGGGAAGGTCTGCTTTGTACAGAGGTAGCAAATCTGCCGGACTCATTGTCTGCGGAGTGGTTCGAAGCGTCTCCTCTGCCGCAGATGCTATGCGATGCATTGATGGAATGGTGCAAGGCAGATTGTTCGTTCCTGAATGCCGGTCTTCTGATGGAAGGGTTGAATAAAGGAACGGTCACAAGGCAGGATCTTCACCGTATCCTTCCGCATCCGATTAATCCTTGTCTGATTGAACTGTCAGGAGCGGAACTGAAAGAAATCATCAAGCAGACATTCAATGAAGATTGGCCACATCTTAAGCTGAAAGGCCTTGGATTCAGGGGCAAAATAATGGGTGAGTTTGTGTATTCCGATATTGCCTTTGAAGAAGACAAACAAAGGATTTATATCAAAGGCGTACCAATCCAGCCTAAGAATACGTATAAGCTTGCCACGACCGATATGTTTACATTCGGCCACTTCTTTCCGGACCTGCAGCGTTTGGAGAAGAAGTACTTCATGCCGGAGTTCCTGCGGGATATCCTTGCTTGGAAATTGGGTCGGTAAATGGTTCACCGTTCTTCCGCTCCTGTCATACATATGAGTTGAGAGGAGCGATGCAGTATGATGAATCTTTCTCCGATTACCATTCAAGGGCATACCTTTTTGGCTATTTCCGTTGCGTTACCAAAGACCAATCTGCTCGTTGTTACGAGCGATAAAGGATATATCATGTGCGGGGCATTGGATGTTGCTTTACTCAATGAGAAATTAAGTGACAGAGGCATCATCGCAGGCAGGGCAGTGGGAGTCAAGACCATCGACCAGCTTCTGGATGCCCCTCTTGAATCGGTGACGGTTGAAGCGGAAAACCGTGGAATCAGTTCGGGTATGATTGGTCGCGATGCATTATTGAAAATGCTGTAACCTTGATGGGTATACCGGCTTCTATGCAGGAATTGCATGGAAGCTTTTTTAATGCATTATTTCAGCCGGCATATACAACCTTCATTTTTAAAATTGAATATTCTTTCGTGAATATTTACTGTATTTTGCATAAATACAGCTTGCAACGCACTTTTTATCCATTATAATGGAGGTATTAGTAAAAAATGTCGAAAAATGAAGGAATTACATAGGAGAATTCTATGAGGCTGATATCAAGCAGGGCTTTGCGGCCTGGAATGGTTATGGCGACAACTGTATATAATGCAAGAGGACATGCGTTGATCCAGGAAAACGTTGCAATCACGGAACGTATGATATTCAGGCTTCAGGAGCTGAATGTTCAATATGTTTATATTGAAGACGCGCTGTCCAATGGGATTAAAGTGACGGAGTCTGTACCCAGCAGAGTAAGGCAGGAAGCGGTTTCCGGTATCGAGAATGTATTCAGCAGGATGAATGAAGCGAAGAAGCCGCAGAATCTGGTCGTACTTGAAGACAGTGCCAAACAGCTGAAGGATATTATTCATGTCGTCCTGAAGGAAGTAAAGGGAAATGATGATTTGCTTACTGTTCTGACCGATATTTTCACCTATGATTCTTACGTATTTCACCACTCATTCAATGTGACATTATATACACTTTCAATCGGAATCGAGCTGAATCTTTCCCAAAAACAGCTGGAAGAGCTCGGCATCGGGGCAATCCTTCATGATGTGGGGAAAATGTTGGTATCTGAAGAGATTCTTATGAAACCGGGAAGGCTGACTGAAGAGGAATTCATTGAAGTCAAGAGACACACCGAGCATGGTTTTGACATTCTTCGAAAGCTGCAGTCTATATCATTGATGGTGGCACACTGCGCCTATCAGCATCATGAGAGATTGGATGGGTCGGGTTACCCGCGCGGATTAAAAGGGGAAGATATCCATCCCTTTGCAAAGATCATTGCAGTGGCAGACGTTTTTGATGCCATGACATCCAATCGGGTGTACCGGGAAGCAATGCTTCCGCATGAGGCGCTGGAAATCCTTTATGCGGGGTCAGGTTCCTTATTTGATAAGAATGTCATCGAAGCCTTCAGGAGATCCGTGGCGATCTATCCAAATGGGATGGTCGTCGAATTGAATGACGGGAAGAAAGCGATCGTCACCGGGCAGAATAAAGGGCTTACAGACCGTCCAATCATAAGAGTGATTGAAGATAATGGGGAAGAACTTTTTCTTCCCTATGATTTGGATTTACGCATCGAGCTTGATAAGGTCATCGTCGGTTTTGATGCGGATTATGAACCTGAATCCAGTAAAATAAAATAAATTTTTGCGTTAAACCCTCCTTGGTGAGCATAAGAATAGCTTGTAAGGGGGGATTTTTTTGTCCAGATTTAAAACACACACACCCCGAAAAGGAGGGCCGCTGCCTTTTCGCCACGTAATGATCATCACCATCGTATTCTTCGTCTTTTCTACAGGTGCTGGCCTTTGGATCGTCAACCTGGGATTGAAACCGACCTTGCTTGCTTATGCCGAAACCCAGACGAGCAGAATTGGAACGATGGTCATCAATAAAGCGATCAACAAAAAGGTAGCCGGTTCCATTGAGTTGGAAGAAATTACTGAAGAAGTGAAAAATGAAGAAGGGGAGGTGGTCTCTCTCAGCTTCAACACACAGAATATCAACCGGGTACAGGGGGAAATCACTAATTTAGTACAATTATATCTAAAAGAAGCTGAAAAAGGGAATATAGAGAACCTGGAATATATCACGGACGTGGAAATCGATGAAGAAGGCACGAAAGCAGACGAAGGTATCGTCTATTCGGTTCCGCTTGGTCAGGCGACAAACAATGCATTGCTCGGTAATCTGGGACCAAAGGTTCCGATCAGATTCCATGCAATCGGGGATGTGCGTTCGGACATTAAGCACACGGTAGAAGAGTTTGGAATAAACAACGCCCTCGTCAAGGTTTATGTGACCCTCACCGTGAATGTCCAAATCATTATCCCGTTTGCAACGAAGACAGAAACCATCAAACAGGACGTATTAATCGCCATGGATACCGTGCATCTGGACGTACCTCAGTTCTTCAACAACAGCGGCGACGGCACTTCGCCATCCATCGAAATACCGGCGAACTGATTCATGAAGACTTTCTGGGATAAGCATTTGCGTTTATTATAAAAAACAGGAATTCGTTTATATCAGCAGCCCTGTTTATAGAAGTGGTAAAAACTGCTCCCTTGCATCTCTTCCACAAAAAAAGTTGTCAAACTATTGATAGTTTGATATATTAAGTAAGGAAATTTTAATATTATAACCACATCATCAATCCGATGGGGTAGAGGTGCAGGGTTCAAGAGTAAGCTGTTTGAGGATGACAACTGAGAGAACAGATGAAAGGGAACTTTTGCCGAAGCAAATATGCTTGTCGTATGCATATTTACTGGGGTTATCTTGAAGAAGGATAACACTGTCATTATGGAGGATACTCTATAATGGGGAGCTACAGATCGTGATGGAGCACTTACATTACTCATTAAAAGGTAATGATAGGATCCTCTATCATTACTTTTTTTATTCCTCTGTCATGCTATGATGGTTCCCCCCTATCAAATAGGAGGAGGACATTATGGAAAACACGATTTATTCAATCATCCCGCCCCTTTTAGCCATCCTGATGGTTATTATGACGAGACGCGTACTGCTTTCACTGGGTGCAGGGATCATCGCTTCAGCACTTCTAATCACAGATTTCTCTATCACAGGTACATTCGGTAAGATTTGGGAAGCCGTTAAAGGCATTTTTGTCGCAGACGGTGCATTGAATACTTGGAATGTATACATCATTTTATTCTTATTGATTCTTGGCGTCATCACTGCTTTCGTTAACATTTCCGGCGGAAGCCGTGCATTCGGTGAATGGGCGATGAAACGCGTAAAGACAAGAAGAGGCGCACAATTATTGGCAGCCGTATTAGGTATCATAATTTTTATTGATGACTATTTCAATGCTCTTGCGGTTGGACAGGTTTCAAGACCGATCACGGACCGCCATAAAATTTCACGTGCAAAACTCGCATATATCATCGATTCGACTTCAGCTCCAGTATGTGTCGTTTCACCGGTATCGAGCTGGGGGGCCTATATCATCGGGATCATCGGATCGATCCTTGCCACTCACAGCATCACGGAATACACGGCATTCTCTGCATTTATTCAAATGATCCCGATGAACCTGTATGTATGGGCGGCCCTTTTACTGGTGTTGGTCGTTGCCTATAAAGGCTTTGATTTCGGGAAAATGAAAGAGCATGAAGACAGAGCGGTCACAACAGGAAACCTTTATGATCCGGATAAGGATATCCCGGGAGAACTTAAGAATGATCTGCCGGTAAGCTCTAAAGGTACAGTGGGCGATCTGGCATGGCCGATTATTGCACTTGTAGTCGGAACAGTCGGTATGATGCTCTGGACAGGATATAAAGCAGTAGGTTCTTTTGATATCATACCGGTATTTGAGAATACGGATGTTACCAAATCATTATTGTACGGCAGTTTATTTTCATTAGCG
>NZ_JABMCR010000265.1 GCF_013179555.1 Bacillus haikouensis | reverse complement strand
CCGATATCCTGAATATTAGAAGAAGTACGGGAATGGTCTTTCAAACATACAATCTGTTCCCGCATATGACAGCTCTGGAGAATGTGATGGAAGGGCCGGTCATCGTTAAGGGCAGGAAAAAAGCAGAAACGAAGGAAAAAGCGATACGACTTCTTGACAAAGTCGGACTTGGTGATAAAGTCGACTATTATCCGTATCAGCTTTCCGGCGGACAGCAGCAAAGGGTCGGTATTGCAAGGGCACTAGCAATCGAACCGCAGGTCATGCTGTTCGATGAACCAACCTCTGCACTTGATCCTGAATTGGTCGGTGAAGTGCTGAAGGTCATGAAGAATCTTGCTGAAGAAGGTATGACGATGGTCGTTGTCACACATGAAATGAGATTTGCAAAAGAAGCAGCTGATAAAGTCATCTTCATGGACGGCGGATACATCGTTGAAGAAGGGACCCCGCAGGAAGTATTTGAGAATCCGAAACACGAGCGGACCCGTCAATTTCTAAACTTGATACAGTAATATACTGAGATGAATGGGATTCCCATTCATCTTTTTTGGTTTTAGGAAGGGAAAAACTAATATTGGAAAGAAATGTATAGTATAGAGAAAGGGGATTTCAGATGAAAGGAATAAGAAAGTTACTTCTTATATTTACAGGTCTCATATTTATCAGTACCTTGCCGAAATTATTTTTTGCGGCAGATTTTCAATATGTGAGCTTGACTGGCGAAAGTAACTCATTTGGGTTTTATCCATTAGAATATGCAGCTGCCATATTTGATGTGGTTAAAAAACTGTTTCAGCCTGAACATTGGTCATTAATGAGAATGGGAAAGGAATATGCCTTGGCTGACATCATTGGCGAGCGTGCATCGTATTCCATGAAGGTGTTTTTATTTGCTCTCGCTTTGGCTGTAATTATCGCTTTTATCATCAGTATAGCGATTACTTTGGCAAGAGGAATGATTCAGAGGCTGCTCATCTCTTTGGTGAATATAATGGAGTCGCTGCCGGATATCTTCATCATCATCGGAGTGCAGCTGCTGGTGGTAATGTATTTCCGTCAGACAGGTGTGTTGATTGGGGACATTGCGATGCTGGACGAAGAGATCTACTTGCTTCCAGTGGCTTGTTTGACTGTCATACCCGCAGTTTTCCTCATTAAGACATTGGTTTTGTTATTAAGAGAAGAAGAACAGAAGCCTTACATAGAACTTGCAAGGGGGAAAGGATTGAGTTCGCTTAGGGTGTTGGTGCTTCATAGTTTTCGTAATGTCATATACAGTTTGTTCTATCGCTCCAAACTGATATTTTCGTTCATGTTGTCAAACCTGTTCATTCTTGAGCGTTTATTTAACATGCGCGGGGTGATGGATCTGTTGATGTGGTCAACCGGTCACAGCTTTGTCCTCATCAGCTCGATCATTTTCCTGCCTTTCTTCCTCCTCTTTACATTCGTTGAACGGAGGATGAAGAAAAGTATTGGAATGAAGGAGGACGGCACCTATGCTTAAAGACCTTTGGAAACAGCCGAAATTCATATCAGGCTTTATTTTTATAACGGGACTTCTCGTCATTAGTTTTTTGTACGAGCCTCTGTTAAAAGGCGGAATCGAAACAATCAGTTTTCTTCATATAAATGGTGAAACAGTCGGACCGCCGTTTACACCGGCTGAGTTGCCGCCGCTGGGGTCTGACAGGGTGGGTACCCCTCTCTGGACATATGTGGTTCAGGGAGCAAAATATACCATCCTGCTTGGCTTAATCATATGTCTTCTCCAAATCCTATTGGCTATCGTATTCTCGGTTACAGTTACAAGGTATTTAATAAGGTTTTTAAATGTTTTTGAAGAGGTAGTGGAATCGATGATTTATGTGCCAATGGCAGTCATTGCGTTTATGTTATTATTTCCACTTCGGTTTGTAGTCGATGCAGAGGCGGAGCCCGCTAAATACATACTGATTCAAATCGTCTTGCTCGTTATCATCGGCATACCTCAGATTGTGGTCGTACTCTCAAAAGAAATCCAAAAGACCTTACAGGAAGAATTTGTACTCAGTGCAAAAACACTTGGTGCCAGGGGCTGGTTTTTATACCGGCGTCACATCCTGAAAACCTTGTTTCCGAGGATCCTTCTTCTCTTTTTCCAAAGGAATGTAAGTGTGCTGATATTATTTGCGCATTTGGGGTTTTTGGGTGTATTGCTGGGAGGAGGGATTGAAAAAGAAATCCTTATTGGTGAATCCCGATTATTTTCATTATCAAACGAGTGGGCTGGCAACATAGGGAATGCCCGCGTTGAAATCATGACTGCTCCATGGATTATATTTGCACCTTTAGTCGCTTTGTCCCTTACCGTCCTCGCTTATAATATGATGGCAGACGCCATTCAAAATGTACTTCTGGGGGATGCGAAGATAAAAAAATTAATGAAAAAAGAAGAGCTCGCACATCAGAATAAAGAGGCATCGGTCGACGAAGATCAGTTTGCCTTTAAAAGGGATCACACTCTGAACGGATGAGCTATCCGAATAAAACATCCCAGAATACGGTTACTTCCTATTCATTAGTGGAAATATGGTAATGTGAATTATTTTAAGGGAGGAAGAGAAATGGATTATCGGATTGAACGGGACACAATTGGAGAAATGAGAGTGCCGAAAGAGAAATATTGGGGTGCGCAGACGCAGAGAAGTAAAGAGAACTTCCAAATCGGAACAGAAAGAATGCCGATTGAAGTGACTTATGCTTTTGCTCAGCTGAAGAAGGCAGCAGCTGTCGTCAATCATTCACTTGGAAAACTGCCTGAAGAGAAAAAGGAGGCAATCATCCGGGCATGTGATGAAATTCTGGAAGGTAAATGGGATGACCATTTCCCGCTGGTGGTTTGGCAGACGGGAAGCGGTACCCAGTCGAATATGAATGTCAACGAAGTCGTTGCTTATCGTGCGAATGAAATTCTGAAAGATGGAGAGAGCGATGAGCTGGTCCACCCAAATGATGATGTGAATATGTCGCAAAGCTCCAACGATACATTCCCTACCGCAATGCACATTGCTGCATACAAGGCAATCTATTCAGAACTAGTGCCTTCCGTCGATCAATTTATTGGTACACTCAATGAAAAAGAAGCAAAATTCAAGGATATTATTAAAATCGGGCGGACACATCTTCAGGATGCCACCCCTCTGACACTCGGGCAGGAAGTAAGCGGGTGGAGGGCCATGATGGAAAAATCGCGTCACATGATAAAAGACAGCCTTGGTCAGCTTGTTCATTTGGCGATCGGGGGAACAGCTGTAGGTACAGGCATCAATGCACATCCTTCGTTCGGGGATAAAGTCGCTCAGGAATTGGAGAAACAAACAGGTACCAAATTCGTATCATCAGACAATAAGTTTCATGCTTTGACTTCCCATGATGAAATTGTTTATGTACACGGTGCGTTAAAAGCGCTTGCCGCAGACTTGATGAAAGTGGCGAATGATGTACGCTGGCTGTCGAGTGGTCCACGGAGCGGAATCGGTGAAATCACGATCCCGGCCAATGAACCGGGGAGTTCGATCATGCCGGGGAAGGTCAACCCCACCCAAAGTGAGGCTGTGACGATGGTGGTTACCCAAGTTTTCGGAAATGACTCAGCCATCGGATTTGCAGCGAGTCAGGGGAATTTTGAATTGAATGTCTTCAAACCGGTGATCATTTATAATCTGCTTCAATCGGTAAGGCTGTTGACTGACGGTATCCGCTCATTCAATGATAAATGTGTAAAAGGGCTGGAAGCGAATGAAGAAGTAATTGAAGACTTTGTTCAGCGCTCATTGATGCTCGTGACAGCACTTAATCCGCATATCGGATATGAAAAGGCTGCCGAAATCGCAAAAAATGCCCACAAAAGCGGAGCAACACTGAAAGCGGCCGCCTTACAATCCGGATACTTGACTGAGGAACAATATGACGAATGGATCAACCCGGCCAACATGGTAAATAATAATTAACATACAGGACTGGCTCACATCGAGTCAGTCTTTTTGTAAGATTAATTAAAAAACCCCTGACAATACGCCAGGGGTTTTATTGAAGATATTAAATTTCAAATTAGAATTTACCGCCGATTTGCTGTTCAGCCATTTGAACAAGACGTTTAGTGATTTCTCCACCAACTGAACCGTTAGCGCGGGCTGTAGCATCTGCTCCTAATTGCACTCCAAATTCAGAAGCGATTTCGTATTTCATTTGATCGATTGCTTGTTGAGCTCCAGGAGCTACTAATTGGTTAGATGAATTGCTGCGAGATTGTTGTGGCATAATCTGTCATCTCCTTAAAATTGTATGTTTTTTTATGGTTGGGTCAGCTGGAGTTGCACCAGCACGCATTCCATTAGCGGCCATCAGTGATGGCATAACCCAAAGTTAGAAGGTGTTGCTTTCTTGTTACTAAATATTATGGTTTGTACGGAAAATAATATACGAAACGTGTACAGGGAATTTATTCCTGATCAATTTCCTTTAATTTTCCTACATAAAACCTTTTCAATCATAAAAGGATAACGATATATAATGAATTATTTGAAAGTATGGTGACACGCATGAAAGCTTGTGCATTATGCAATGGAATAGTGGAATATAAAGGGGTATGCTCAAAGTGCGGAGACTCTACATCAGATCAGGGAAGATATTATGATTATTATGATGAATACAGTGCGTATATGGATATCCAGCATGTTCAATTGGCGGATGGCATCCCGAATAGCAGCTGTACAGATACATGCCTGCATTTATTTACATGTTTCAAGTGTGGGGAAGAGGAAGGTAAGAGCATCAATTTAACGGAGTTTTAAACAAAAAAGACCACACCATAACGGGTGCGGTCTTTCATTTTTTGATAGGATATTAACGGATTCTTAATTCTGATTCGGAATCGAAGAAATGCGCTTTGTTCATGTCGAATGCAAGATCGATTGTCTGTCCGGCTTTGATATCTGCACGTGAATCGACGCGAGCGACAAATTCCTGACCTTCGATCTGAGAATAAAGCATGGTTTCAGCACCTGTCAGTTCAGATACTTCGATTTTAGCAGCGATTTTAGCACCTTGAGCTGTATCGATGAATAGGGGCTCATCGTGAATATCCTCTGGACGAACGCCAAGAACGATTTCTTTTCCTACATAGCCTTGTTCACGCAGTATCTTCATCTTTCCTTCAGGAACAGCCACATTCGATTGTCCGATGACAAATGAACCTTCTTCTATTTTACCGTGAAAGAAGTTCATTGCCGGAGAACCAATGAATCCTCCAACGAACACATTTTCAGGCTTATCGTACACTTCTTTAGGTGATCCGACCTGCTGGATGACTCCATCTTTCATGACAACGATCCTGCTGGCCATTGTCATCGCTTCAGTCTGATCGTGAGTTACATAAATTGTCGTTGTTTGCAGGCGTTGGTGAAGCTTCGCGATTTCAGCACGCATCTGGA
>NZ_JABMCR010000264.1 GCF_013179555.1 Bacillus haikouensis | reverse complement strand
GTTCAAAGGGCCTCCCTGCACAATGAAGATCTCATCAGGGAAAAAGACATCAAGATCGGTGATCATGTTGTCATCAAAAAGGCTGGTGATATCATTCCTGAAGTGGTAAACGTGCTCGAAGAAAAGAGAACCGGGGATGAACAGGAATTCAGCATGCCGACTCATTGTCCAGAGTGTGAAAGCGAACTTGTAAGGCTTGAAGGAGAAGTGGCGCTGCGCTGCATCAATCCTAAATGTCCGGCTCAAATCCGTGAAGGACTTATTCATTTTGTCTCCAGGAATGCGATGAATATCGATGGTCTTGGTGAAAAGGTGATAAGCCAGCTGTTCAAGGAGCAATTGATTGAGGATGTCGCAGATCTATATAAATTGGAACGTGACCAGCTGCTCCAACTTGAGAGGATGGGGGAGAAATCCGTTGATAACCTGCTCCGGGCGATCGAGTCTTCCAAAAAGAATTCGCTTGAGAAGTTACTGTTCGGATTAGGCATCCGCCATGTTGGCGCGAAAGCCGCTAAAACGCTTGCCCAGGAATTTGAAGCAATGGATGCCCTGATGGGGCTTGCTCAAGAAGAGTTGACAAACATCAATGAAATAGGGGAGAAGATGGCCGATGCGGTCGTCGCTTATTTCGAAAATGACGAAGTGAAAGAATTGATCCAGGAGCTCAAAGATGCTGGGGTGAACATGGAATACAAGGGCCCTAAACCGGTAGCGGCTAGCGAAGCCGACTCTTACTTTGCGGGCAAGACAATTGTTTTGACCGGGAAAATCGAGCGGTTAAGCCGAAATGAAGCGAAAGAGAGAATCGAGATGCTCGGCGGTAAGGTGACAGGAAGTGTCAGCAAGAAAACAGATCTTGTCATTGCAGGGGAAGAAGCAGGGTCAAAGCTCACAAAGGCGAATGAGCTCGAAATAGAAGTTTGGGACGAGGACAAGCTGATGGAAGAACTTAACCGATAAGAGGTGTAAATAGTAATGAAAAAAAGGCTATCGGCTGCATTAGCCGCCCTGTTGATACTTGGCGGCTGTGCACCGACGTTTGAAAAACAGGATCAAGTCGTTCAGGAAAATCAGGATAGCGAATCTAAGAAAGCGATCATTCCTAACTTTCAAATTTCAAACGATTATTATAGGACCATGCTGCCTTATGATACGAGTAAAACCCGCGGGGTTGTCGTGAATGATCTTGGCTCAAGGTACGATATTAATGAAATCGAGAATGGGCTTCTGCGCGTTGCCCAAAATCGTTTCTCCACCAATGAATACTTCTTCAAAGAAGGTCAATTCTTAACAAAGAAAATGGTCGACAGCTGGCTTCAACGAAAGTATACAAGTGAACAGCTTGCTGAAAAAGGATTGAAAGAAAGCGAGAACCTTGGATTGAACCCGGTTCAAACCAAAGGGGAGGATGCACCGATCTATTTGGCTCATATCGTGGAGCATAATTATTTGATGAAAAAGAAAGATGACAACAAAGTCACACTTGGCGGCGTCGTCGTTGCTCTTTCATTGAATTCCGTCAACTATGAAACCAATCTTTCGACTGGAACGAGGGCGGTCAAGAATATCAGTAACGAAGTATTGAAAGAGCAGGGGGCCAAGATGGCTGGGGAAGTCCTGAAGAGGATGCGTGAGAAGGAAGATCTCCAGAATGTTCCCATCATGATCGCCTTATACAAGCAGGCTCCGAAGCAGCAGGTGGTCCCTGGTGAATTTTTTGCATATACAACTGTAGATGCAGGGGCCAGTACCATCGGGGATTGGGAAGGCGTCGATGAAGAATACTACATTTATCCTTCTCCTCAAGCAGCCGAGAATCACCCGAATGACAATAAGATATTCCAGGAACTGAAGAAAGAAATCGAAAATTACTTTCCGGTGTTCACAGGCGTAACGGGCGAAGCCCTTTATCAAAACAATAAAATGGCCAAACTGAACTTGGAAGTGGCGCTTACCTTTAACGGGAAGACTGAAACAATCGGGTTTGCCCAGTATCTCTCCAATTTGATCGGTAAGAATGCACCTGAGAGCTGGGAAGTGGAACTGCTCATACAGTCTTCATACGGACCTGAAGCTTTGGTAGTGAAGAAAAAAGGCAGTAAAGAAACGTATATGCACATCTATGAATGACGGATGTGAAGAGAAAATCCATCTCCTGCGGACCAATCCTGTATGTTGTAGAACAGGGTTGGTTTTTTCATAGGTTTTACTTTTGCTTGCCCCGTCTCTGCAAAAAAACGAAACTGGCACATTGTTCATTCGTATAGTATGTAAAGGAGGGAATAACCGTGGACGGATTTTCTTTTTACGGCTTACTTGTGGCCGCGGTTTTATTTGTCATCACGCTTGTCATGATCCCTGTTCAATATCGGTACATCCATTCGATGGAAGAAGAAAGGGAGAAGAAAAAACATGAACATGGAGAAGTTTATGATAAGATGCCGCTCGGGGAAGAATTCCTTCATATGAATTCGCAAATCAATCCTCTGTTTCTTCCTGCCAATTTGATTGCGTATTTAATTTACAAAGCAAAACATAAACGAAAGTAGCTTGGAAGTAAACCCCTTGAAACCTTTATTTCAAGGGGTTTTTTTATCATGCAAAAAATGTCGAAGAGATTTTCAAAAAAGTGGTTCCATCTGTCTATTTACTGTTATATAATACAAACAAGTTAATTAAACTGTATTATAACAAAAACAAACCAATAAAGAGGTGATGAACGAGTATTAATTTAATCCATGACACGATCCAGTCAACTAAGAGGCAGCAGGCAGGTTTGAAATAGGAAAATAAAACTGTTGCAGTACACTAACAACATTTGCACCTTCAGCAACCAACATCTTTTTACCCATCCAGGACTGCCACACACATAATACCCACCAAGATAAAAAAGCCCATTGTGTACTTAAGATTTATTGAATTACCGCTTAAACTAACGGGGAAAGGACCTCAAAATAGAAAAAGGAGAGATGGACAATGACAAAAAACAGTGTGAATAAGCGTGCGGAAGCTATACAGGAAAGCTGGGAACTGGATAAGCGATGGCAGGGAGTATCGAGACCTTACAATGCAGAGGATGTTATCCGTTTAAGGGGAACCATTGATATCGAACACACACTGGCGAGACGCGGTTCTGAAAAACTGTGGAATCTCTTGCACGAGGAAAACTATATCAATGCACTGGGGGCACTAACAGGAAACCAGGCGGTTCAGCAAGTCAGGGCAGGATTGAAGGCCATTTACTTAAGCGGATGGCAGGTAGCAGCAGATGCCAATCTTGCTGGTCAGATGTATCCGGATCAAAGCCTGTATCCTGCAAACTCCGTACCATCTGTCGTAAAGCGGATTAATCAAGCGCTGCAGCGTGCGGATCAGGTCCATTATGTGGAAGGGGATGGATCGATTGATTGGTTCGTTCCGATCGTAGCGGATGCAGAAGCAGGGTTTGGCGGCCAGCTGAATGTATTTGAATTGATGAAAGGAATGATTGAAGCGGGGGCGTCGGCCGTTCACTTTGAAGATCAGCTTTCCTCAGAGAAGAAATGCGGCCACTTGGGCGGGAAGGTGCTGCTGCCAACTCAAACATCCGTGAAGAATTTGATTTCCGCGCGGCTTGCAGCGGATGTAATGGGCGTTCCGACGTTGATCGTGGCCCGCACGGATGCCAATGCAGCGGACTTGATCACCAGTGATGTAGATTCATATGATGCCCCATTTATCACCGGAGAGCGTACACCTGAAGGATTCTTCAGAACGAAAGCAGGACTTGATCAGGCGATTGCCAGGGGTCTTGCATACGCTCCTTACGCAGATCTTGTATGGTGCGAAACATCTGAACCGGATCTTGAAGAAGCACGTCGTTTTGCAGAAGCAATCCATAAGGAGCATCCTGGTAAACTTCTGGCATATAACTGTTCGCCATCCTTTAATTGGAAGAAAAAACTTGACGACGATACGATTGCAAAGTTCCAGGTGGAATTAGGCAAAATGGGCTACAAGTTCCAATTCGTTACGCTTGCCGGCTTCCATGCTCTTAATCACAGTATGTTCGAGCTGGCGCGGGGTTACAGGGACCGGGGCATGGCTGCTTATTCTGAACTGCAGCAGGCTGAATTCGCAAGTGAAAAGCACGGTTATTCCGCTACACGACATCAGCGGGAAGTAGGAACTGGCTATTTTGATGAAGTATCCATGGTGATCTCAGGAGGCACTTCCTCCACAACAGCGCTGAAAGGTTCCACAGAAGCAGCGCAATTCTAAGAATAAAATGCAGAGCCCGTCCCGCAGTGCGTTTAAGCGCTGCAGGACGGGATTTTTGTTTAGGGTAAAAGTACGAATGTGAAATTTTAATAAATATACTATTGATTTTATGTTTATGCAGTCATATAATTAGACCTAATTTAAATCTACTTTGTGTGGTGAATGGTTAATGAATGTTGGAATTGTCGGTTCTACTGGTTATGGTGGGGTGGAGCTCCACCGCCTTCTGTCAAATCATCCTTCTGTTGGCGAATGTATTTTATATTCATCAACTTTGAATGGAAATTCATATGTTGAGCAATATCCACATTTGACTGAGTTGTCAAATGAATTAGTCAGGGGCATTCAGCTTGAAGAGATGAAGGAGCTCGATGTCGTTTTCCTGGCCGTGCCGTCAGGGATTTCCAAAGAATTGACTCCTGAATTATTGAAGGGGAAGGCAAAAATCATTGATTTGTCAGGAGACCTCAGGCTTCAGGATCCAAAGGAGTATCAAGAATGGTATAAAGGGGAGGCAGCAGAGATCTCCGTTATAAACAAGGCTGCCTACGGACTCACAGAGTGCAACCGGGAAGTCATTAAAGAAGCGGAGCTTATCGCCAACCCGGGGTGCTTTCCGACAGCGTCCCTCCTGGCACTTGCACCCTTAGTTCAAAAGAAGATGATTCAGCCGGATTCCCTGATCATCGATGCTAAGACGGGTTTATCCGGAGCAGGGAGGAAAGCATCACTTTCAAGTCACTTTTCTGAAACCCAGGAGAATCTGAGGATTTACAAGGTGAATGAGCATCAGCATACACCGGAAATCGAACAGCAGCTGAAGCTTTGGAATCCCGAGTGGGCACCAATCACTTTTTCGACTCATCTTATTCCAATGACACGCGGCATCATGGCGACGATCTATGGCAATCTTGAAACAGTTCATACGACAGAGGAGCTGCATGAATTCTATCAAGCTTTTTACAGAAGCAGCCCATTCGTACGGATCAGGCCCAGCGGTCAATATCCGGGTACAAAGGAAGTGTTCGGCACCAACTTCTGCGATATTGCTATAAAAGCAGATTCGAGAACGGGAAGGGTCACCATTGTATCCGTCATCGACAATCTGATAAAAGGAGCAGCAGGTCAGGCTGTGCAAAATATGAATCTCATGTTTGGGTTGGATGAAACGGCCGGGCTTCACTATTATCCAATTTATCCTTAAGGAGGAGAGAGAAATGAATGTGGCGGAAAAAGGACCAGTTCAGAAGATCGAAGGAGGCAGTATCGTATCA
>NZ_JABMCR010000263.1 GCF_013179555.1 Bacillus haikouensis | reverse complement strand
CTCCTGACATTTTATATTGGGGAGGCAAACAGCTCTCCAGAAAATTCCCCCTTCAATCAATCGAAGAATGCACATCATTTTTTGAAGAAGCAGGATGGGGAACGCTGACGGTTAACGAACAAAAGAAAAATGAAATTACCTTTGAATTGCGAGGCGCATTTGTCGAAAGACGCTTATCGCTGAAGTCGGACGTTACATTTAAATTGGAAGCAGGTTTTCTTGCGGAACAAATTCAACTGCTGAAGAAATGCACCACTGAAGCAGCAGACGAGATACATAAACGAACTCAATCCGTAAAGATCACCGCTCGCTGGGACGAAAAAGATAAAGTTGAATGAACGGACGAACTCGTCTATCAACTAAATAGATGAACGGGAAAAAGGGTTGACTCTGAAATAAAGAGCCAACCCTTTATTATTGTTTAAAGCGTAACCTCTTCCATTTGAACGGTGTCCAATTTGAATGCCGTATGTAATACACCGGCAGCTTTTTGCATATTCTTCTGGTCGACCACGGCAGATACCTTAATTTCGGACGTACTGACCATCTTGATGATAATGTCATTATGCGCCAGGACTTCGAACATCTCTGCCGCAACCCCCGGGTTGGAAATCATTCCGGATCCCACAATGGACACTTTCGCCAAATCGCGTTCATGTTCAATATGGGTGAAGCCCAGGCCTTCCTGGTTCTTCTCTAATACGGCAATTGCATCATTAAGATCCTGTTCTTTGATTGAGAACGATAGATTCGTTGTATTACGGTCTGTCTGGCTCTGAATGATGATGTCCACATTCAAGTGGTTCTTTGCAAGTGTCGTGAACACGGAAGAAAGCCCTGTCAGGGCATTATCGAGCCCAAAGATGGTTACCCGGACAATTTCGTCTTCAAATGCCACGCCTCTTACCACTAAATTCTGTTCCATGCTTGCTTCCTCCTCAATATACGTTCCTTCCACTTTTTTAATACTGGATCTGACTTCTAACGGGATTTGATAATTTTTCGCGAATTCTACAGCCCGGGGATGAAGGACCCCTGCCCCGAGATTGGCGAGCTCGAGCATTTCATCATAGGATATGGAAGGCAGTTTCCTTGCACCTTCGATATAACGCGGATCAGACGTATAGACTCCGTCGACATCGGTGTAAATATCACAGCGATCCGCTTTTAACGCAGCTGCGATCGCTACGGCTGTTGTGTCTGACCCCCCGCGGCCGAGGGTGGTGATTTCACCTGACAATGTCATCCCCTGAAAGCCTGCTACTATGACAACTTTTCCGCTTTGAAGCTGTGTCGCGATTTTTTCGGTATGGATATTGGTTATGCGTGCATTGCTGTACACAGATTCTGTCTCGATACCGGCCTGCCAGCCAGTATACGAGATGGCTTCCTGACCGGCCTGAATCAACGCCATAGTCAAGAGTGAAATGGTGACCTGTTCTCCAGTGGATAAAAGCATATCCATTTCCCGTTTACTTGGCTGAGAAGTGATTTCCCTTGCTAAACCGACTAATGTATCAGTTGTTTTCCCCATGGCGGATACGACAACCACAACATCATTTCCCCGTTTCTTCTCCTCCAGGATCCTTGACGCAACATTTTGAATTCTTTCAACAGAACCTACTGAAGTTCCTCCGAATTTTTGAACGATAATGCTCACAGCTTCTCCTTCTTTCTCTTTGAGTGTAGAAATAGAACCTTACTTTCTGAAGAGAATCATCCAACTTCTGCACAAGTTCCTGCTGCCTGTATATTGTACATATACTGTCGGCAGCCTGATGCCAAATAATAAAAAAAGCAATGAGACAAAATATCTCATTGCTCTATGAACTTAAAGTAAAAAATACTGATTCGTTCATCGGCATTGTGAGATAGCTCTCCAAGATTGATTCATCTTGACAATCCTGCATTTCTTAAACGCAGAACCAGCGGAATTAGTTTGAGACTAAAACCACTTCGGCGGATCTCCCCTTTCCAGACATCTCAACAGAGCCCATACTCCTCCATGCCTATACTCTTGAAGCCCGCACCTCTATCACCACTATTAAAAGTGATAATGTATTAAATTATCGATAATTATAGCACACCAAAAAAACGGAAGCAACGGATATTTCAGAATATTTTCGTTACTGTTTTGTTTTTTCCCTGTTGACAGGACTAAGTTGATTTGCGTACAAAATCCGCATTCCGCGGTGACCCAGATCAGTAAGTTTTTAACAGTACAGAAAGAAAGCTTACAGGCAATCAACTCATGGCTATTGTTGCAGTTTCTCGTGCAATACTTTCGCAACAGCCTCTGGAATACCGATTTCCTGAAACTCTTTTACCGTTGCTTCCTTCATTTTCTTCATCGAACCAAAATGCTTAAGAAGCTGTTTTTTCCGCTTAGGCCCGATTCCATCGATTTCATCAAGAATGGATTGAAATACACTCTTCCCCCGCAGCTGGCGGTGGAATGTAATCGCAAATCGGTGAACTTCATCCTGAATGCGCTGCAGCAGGTAAAACTCCTGACTGCGTTTTTCAAGCGGGACAATCTGCAGAGGATTTCCATACAACAGTTCCGATGTCTGGTGCTTATCATCCTTAGCCAATCCTCCAAGAGGGATATCGAGTCCCAGCTCATTTTCGATCACATCCCGGGCCGCTTCGATCTGCCCTTTACCACCATCAATGATGATGAGGTCAGGAAGCGGAAGACCATCCTTTAACACCCTTGAATACCTTCGCCTCACCACTTCCCGCATTGATTCATAATCATCGGGGCCTTTAACCGTTTTTATTTTATACTTTCTGTACTCTTTCTTCGCGGGCTTTCCGTCGATGAACACGATCATGGCCGATACAGGAGCAGATCCTTGTATATTTGAGTTATCAAATGCCTCGATTCGAAAAGGGGTATAAATCCCCATTTGTTCGCCCAACCTTTCAATTGCCTTGATCGTTCGATCCTCGTCTCTCTCTATCAGGGCAAACTTTTCATCAAGTGCCTGCTTTGCATTTTTTTCTGCCAGTTTAACAAGCTCTTTCTTTCTCCCGCGCTTCGGCTGAGTAACTTTCACTTCAAGTAACTTCGCAGCCAGTTCTTCATTGATTTCTTCAGGCAGAAAAATCTCTCTCGGTTTAAAATGGTTCGCCTTCGAATAAAATTGGCCCAAATAGGTAAGAAATTCATCTTCCGGTTCATTATAAAGCGGAAATAACGATACATCCCGTTCAATCAACTTTCCCTGCCGGACGAAGAAGACCTGAACGCACATCCAGCCTTTATCGACTGCAAACCCGAATACATCCCGATCTGTAAAGTCTGTCATCGTCATTTTTTGTTTTTCCATTGTTGCTTCGATATGGAGAATCTGATCACGGAATTCTTTGGCCCGCTCAAACTCCATGTTTTCAGACGCTGCATTCATTTTTTCAGTTAATTTTTTCTTAATTTCCTTGTACCCGCCATTTAAAAATCTGGCAATTTCATCGGTCATCTCCCTGTACGTATCCCGCTTCACTTCTTTCACACAGGGCGCAAGGCATTGACCCATGTGATAATAAAGGCAGACCCTGTCAGGGAGGGTGGTGCATTTGCGCAGCGGATACAACCGGTCAAGCAGCTTTTTCGTTTCATTGGCTGCTCCGACATTTGGGTATGGTCCGAAGTACTTCCCTTTTCCCCTCTGTACTTTGCGTGTAGTGATCAGTCGCGGGTGGCGTTCATTTGTCAATTTAATGAATGGATAGCTTTTATCATCCTTAAGCATGACATTGTATTTAGGGTCATATTTCTTTATTAAATTCATTTCAAGTACCAGCGCTTCCAGGTCGGATGAAGTCATGATATATTCGAAGTCTTCGATTTCTCCTGCAAGCCGCTGTGTTTTTGCATCGTGTGAGCCCGTGAAATACGAACGGACTCGATTTTTCAACACTTTTGCCTTTCCGACATAAATGATTGTTCCCTGTCTGTCTTTCATCAAGTAGCAACCAGGCTGATCGGGCAATAGCGCCAATTTATTTGTAATGACAGGATTCACGTTTCTCCCCCCTTTTTCACTTTCTGTTCTCCTCTTATTGTAAAGTGATTATGACTAAGTGGTAAACCAATAAAAATATATTGGGATAACTGACATAGGAAAAGCCGAGGCAACATGCCCCGGCTTTTTCAATCAATGCTTATTAAGCATGTTTATTCAATAGTTCAGCAAGTGCTTCTTTCGGCTGGAATCCGATTACTTTATCCACTACTTCTCCGTCTTTAAGGACAACCAGCGTCGGAATGCTCATTACTCCATATTTACCGGCCGTTTCCTGATTTTCATCTACGTCAACTTTGACGATTTTTACTTTGTCGCCCATTTCACTGTCGAGCTCTTCTAATACCGGAGCGATCATTTTACAAGGTCCGCACCAAGGTGCCCAGAAATCTGCCAATACCAGGCCGGAGTTCGTTTCATTTACAAAGTTTTGGTCAGTAGCATTTGTTATTGCCATAAATATATGCCTCCTAAGTTCTTTAAATATACCGTAAGTATATCACCGTTAATAGTGGTATGCTATTAATCTGCTCGTTGGTAATATACCCTTCCGAAAACGTTCTATACAGACCTTCAATAAATTGAACTTTAAAAAAATGCTGCCCGATTCTGTTTGAAGACTTCGCTTTCCGGGGAGTCTTTGTCTTCCATCCCAAACACAGATGGAACAGGTACATAACAACACCCATTTAACAGAGCAAAAAATAAGGAGTAACCACAAGTGGCTACTGCCTTATTTACTTATACTATTCATTTACCCGTTCTTTTGCATTTAAAACTCCCGAAATTATGAAGAAGAGACTTTGAGCTTTTTAAATTCTTCGGTCAGCATCGGGACGACTTCGAAGAGGTCACCGACGATTCCGTAGTCAGCGACATTGAAGATATTCGCTTCGGGATCTTTGTTGATCGCAACGATTACTTTAGAGTTTGACATCCCTGCAAGATGCTGGATCGCTCCGGAAATTCCGCAAGCTATATAAAGATCAGGCGTTACAACTTTTCCTGTCTGGCCGATTTGCAAGGAGTAGTCGCAATAATCTGCATCGCAGGCTCCGCGTGAAGCCCCTACAGCTCCGCCTAAGACTTCTGCCAGTTCCTTAAGCGGTTCAAAACCATCTTCGCTCTTCACCCCGCGTCCGCCAGCGATGATGACTTTAGCTTCAGATAAGTCTACACCTTCGCTCGCTTTTCGTACTACCTCCTTGATGATCGTACGTAAGTCTTTCACATCAACAGGTAATGAAGATACTTCGCCAGAACGTGATTCATCTTTCGCTAAAGGTTCGATATTGTTAGGACGAATGGTAGCAAAGATCAAACCATCAGTCACGATTTTCTTTTCAAATGCTTTTCCTGAATAAATTGGGCGTGTAAAGATCAGATTTCCGCCAGCTTCTTCCAGATCAGTGGCATCAGAGATCAGCCCTGTGCTCAACTTGCTCGCAAGTTTTGGAGACAAATCTTTTCCTAAAGCGGTATGTCCGAAGACGATTCCTTCCGGCTTCTCCTGTTCGATGACAGCCATCAACGCCTGTGAATAGCCATCTGATGTATATTGGTCAAGCTTGTCATTTTCAACAGTAATTACTTTGTCTGCACCATATTGGA
>NZ_JABMCR010000262.1 GCF_013179555.1 Bacillus haikouensis | reverse complement strand
AGGCAATTACAGGAGATCAACTGGCCGATCTTCAGGGATTGCGCCCATGAATTGTATAACACCTCTATATCACCTTAACTACAAACCCTCATGTTACTAAATGATTTTTTCCAGGAGCATTACTATGCACATTTTTTCTTCGTTTGGTAACTATTTGATTTTTACTATTATTTTCCCCTTTGCCCTGCCGGACTCTGCATATTCCATCGCTTTTTCAGCATCTTCAAAAGGAAAAACTCTATCAATTACAGGTTTGATTTTACCAGTCTCAATAAAGTTTGCGATGATACGCAGCTGCTCTCCACTTGGCTTCATAAACAAAAACGTATATTCAACATTATGCTTTTTTTCAAGCGCAGTAAGTTTATGACTTGCTGCTGAAAACAACAGCGTTTTAAAAATACCGGAACCGTATTCTTTGCCAAAACGAGCATTAGGTAATCCCGAAACGGAAACAATTTTCCCTCCGCTTTTTAACACTCCGAATGATTTTTCGAGTACCTCGCCCCCAAGCGTATCAAACACGTAATCATAGTTTCTCAGTAGTTCTTCAAATTTTTCTGTCTTGTAATTTATCATTTCATCTGCACCAAGAGATTCTACTAAATTCGCACCAGCTTCACTGGCGGTCGTTGCAACAGCAGCACCCATTAATTTGGCCAGTTGAATCGCAAAGGTACCGACACCGCCAGACCCGGCATGGATTAAAATCTTTTGTCCCTTTTGTAATTGCAAAATGTCTGTAAGGGCTTGATAGGAGGTTAACCCAACCAGTGGGATCGATGCTGCTTCTTCAAAGCTCAAATTTGCAGGCTTTAAGGCGATGTCATCTTCATGAATTGCGATATATTCAGCAAAAGTACCGATTTTACTCTTACGGGGACGTGCATATATTTCGTCACCAACTTTAAAACGTGTCACTTTAGCGCCAACCTTTTCGACCACACCAGAAAAGTCATTCCCTAAAATAAGAGGCATTTTATAGTTAACTAACAATTTCACTTTCCCATCTCTTATCTTAAAATCAACAGGATTAATACTAGCTGCATGAATCTCTGCGAGTACCTCATATTCACCAATTTCTGGTGCGGGCACTTCGGTCAAACGCATCGGCACTTTCCCATATCTATCAATCATCATTGCTCTCATAGCCTATACCTCCAAAATAATGTCTGTTTATTCTTCAATAAAAGTTCTGCATGAACTGATCAATATCCAACACAAGCGTTCTTAATAAACCTAATTCTGTGCGTACATTAATATAATAAAAATTTTTTGTCCCTTCTTTACGCATGAGAATAACTCCGGCGTCTCGTAAAACCTTAAGATGATGGGAGACAGCAGGCCGGGAAAGATGGGTTTGTTCAGTGATTTCACCCACACGTAATCCAGTCTCACAATCCGTCCCCATCAGTACGAACAAGATCGATTGACGTGTTTCATCCCCAATTGCCAAAAGTACTTTTTGACAATTAATAAAGTCTTCTTTGATTATATCTAGATGGTCCTGTTTGTTCATTCAGTAAAATACCTCCACTAATCAGTTTAATGGTTTAAGTTGATGAACCATATTACTGAATACAACAATATACGATTGTCATGGTAGGTGCAATATTGAGAAAGCAAATCGAGACGAATACATTTTAAATCAGAAAAAATCCTGCTGTACATTTCACAACAGGATTTTTATAAATGTTCAAATGAAGTTTGACCTTAAAATTAAGAATGGTTCTTTACAAAAAAAAAATTCTTTAACGTTGCTTAGGCATCCCAGGAGGGTAATAATAAGGCGGGACTTTAATCCATCCCCGTTTTCTCATGGCATTTTTTAATGACGTTCCATACTTCATCTTTTCGAAAAGGCATTGAATAAATAAGGAACCTACATCATTTCTGATTGATTGGCTTGCAGCAGTGGCGCAATGAACAACTGCTGCAGCAGTTTTGATACTTATACCATTCATAATTTCATCATCAGTAAGCTTGACTCCTAAAGGAACACCGTTCGGGTCAGAATTGGGACGTTGTTCACTTGTTGCCGGTAAATGAACTCCCTCTGTTTTCATAAATTCCTTAAACCGTTTCCCTTGGTTTTCACATTGTTTTAAGCTCTGCGTGAGCAATGATTTAACTTCATCATCTGTTGTGGAATTGAGACCTATTTGAATATAGATGGTTGCTTCATCCATTAAGGCGAGATACATCCAACAACTCATAACCTCTCCAACATGTAATGGGTTTTGCGGTTCATTGTCTAAACTCATCTGAAGGTAATCTTTTATTGATTCAAATATCGTTGTCATAGCCGCCTCCTTATGTTGATAGATGTATTTTGCCCATAAAGATATAGTGAATTCATATAATCCTGCTTAATGGGAAGCTAAAGTTAATACTCAGCAAGACGTAAGATCAGGACTTCAACCATTTGGACAGGATTAGCAGCATATTCTATACCCGTTTCGAAATGTTTACTTCTTTATCATTTAGTAAAAATACCCCCAGTAAATGTACTGGAGGTATTCTTCAATCACTATTAATTTTCAATATCACGCCTGTTGAAAGTAATAAAGCCAACGATGGCCAGCATGATTCCAACGATACTTAAGAGCAGTAAAGGCATGGATGAAAATTCCTCAATCGGTGTTTGGGGAACATGGCCGAAAGGTGAAATATTCCCGATCCAATTTGGGAACTGGAATAACCCTCCCAGGTATAATACGATAAAGGAATAAAAAACGTATAGCCAAATGAAGCTCGTCAGCTTCGGTAAAAATCCGATTAAACATACGGCCAGACAAATCATAATGAACATGGCCGGATAATAGGAAAGTGCTGCATCAAAGATCATTTCAAAGGATAACCCGCCGTCAACCACTTCATTTCCTGCTGCCCATAAGCCAAATGCTGCAAGCGATATCATCATAAAACCATTGATGATTGAAATCAGGAAGTAACTTCCGAGCAGTTTTGTCCGGGAAACGGATTTGCTTAACAGATGAACAATCCGGTCCTTTTTCTCCTCTCCCCGCAGCTTATTGATGGACATGACTGGAGGGATTGTTGCAAGCAATGAAATGACGATCATCAGCATCGGGATAAATTGTTCAATCAATGTGACCCCTTCTTTGGGCTGAAGAAGCTGCTTCATCGTTTCGTTATCAGAAAAAAATGTCTCCAAATCACCTAAAACTGCTCCATATGATGCACCCAGTACAACCATCCCTATTGCCCATGAGATGATTCCAACTCTCTGCAGCCGTAAAGCAAGACCGATTGGACTTTGCAAGAAGCGGGATGCGAATCGTTTACCAGGCTTGGATGGCAGGAAGCCGCGGTCCAGGTCACGTATGGCGTTTAAATAATTCGCTGCAGCGAATAGAACAAATGCAGCAGCAATCATTAGGACAATCGGCCACCAATTATTCGAATCATAAACTTCTGCTTTCGTGACCCACCCCAATGGTGAAATCCACGATAGTGCTTCATTGCTGACATCCGTAACCGCCCGTAAAAGATAAGAAATCAGGAGTACAGCCATAGAATAACCGATTGTTCCGCGAGAACTGTCCGATAACTGTGCGAATACGGCCGTGACCCCTGCAAAGAACAGGCCAGCAGCTCCCAGAGCCGTACCATACAGCAATGATCCTTCCAGATCCATACTTTCAATCCCGAGTGCGTAAAGACCAAAACCATTAACCAATAGTAATATGATATTTGCAGCTGTGATGACCAGGAGTGATGCATTCAAATAGGAAAGACGTCCGGTTGGTAATGAACGAAGCATTTCCAAACGTCCCTCTTCTTCGTCAGCCCGGGTGTGACGGGTGACAAGCAGAATACTCATTAACCCCACAACAGCTGCCGTCATGAGTAACATCTGATGGGCGGTCATCACGCCAACGGTATAGTTGCTTAAATCAGCTGGACCCGTCATGGCTGTCATCGCCGGGTTCGCCATCGTTTGAGCCATGGCATCCCTTTCTTGCTGTGAGCCATACAGATCCTTAAACGATGTTGGCACAATGATCGTGAAAAAGGTAAGCGCAAACACCCAGATTGGAATTCGCAGCCGGTCGAGACGTAATATAAATGTAGACAGGTACGCCGTTTTCGTCATTAAATTGCCTGACATTATCGTTCACCTCCCACTCCTTCGTAATGACGCATGAATAGATCTTCCAGTGTCGGCGGAGCACTCTCTAACTTGACGATGCCAAATTGGCTGATATGCTTCATTACTGCCTCTAACTGCACCGTGTCAACCTGAAAGGAAAGGCCGTGTTCCCTTTCTTCAATTTCATGAATCCCTTGCAGCTCATTTAAACCAGTGATTGGCTCTCTGGTGTCGACAAGCATTTGTGTTCGTGTTAAATGACGAAGTTCACTTAAGGATCCCGACTCAATAATCTTGCCTTTACGGATAATACTCACCCTGTCACAGAGTTTTTCTACTTCTGATAATATATGACTGGAAAGGAGTACACTTTTTCCTTGTTCTTTCACATCCATTACACATTCTTGGAACACATTTTCCATTAAAGGGTCTAATCCGGATGTCGGTTCATCCAGGATGAATAAATCTGCATCCGATGAAAAAGCAGCCACTAAAGCTACCTTTTGTCTGTTTCCTTTCGAGTAGGTTCTGCATTTCTTGGTTGGATCCAAATCGAATTTTTTTATTAACTCCTCACGTTTCGAACGATTTGCCGAACCATTTAATTTTAAAAATATATCAATCACCTCTCCCCCGGTTAAGTTCGGCCATAAATTAACATCACCGGGAACGTAAGCAACGCGCTTATGAATGTCAACAGCATCATGCCAGGCGTCTTTGTTAAATATCTTTACTTCTCCCTTCGTTGCCTTTAATATTCCCAATAACACTCGAATCGTCGTTGATTTACCAGCTCCATTTGGGCCAATAAAACCGACAACTTCTCCTTTATTAAGTTCAAGATTCACACCATCCAACGCGGTAAATTTCCCAAAGTTCTTCGATAAATTTGTTACGCTTAATAAGCTCATGTTCATTCCTCCCCTTTTCTATAGAAACTGCGCTTCAAAATCTCTGCATAACTTTTCCATTCGTTAAAAATGTCGCCTCCAATACTTTCAACATTTTTAAATGTTCCTAACTTGGAAATTTGCTGTTCGGCAAAACCAACCATTGTCCAGTTAAGGATTTGAACGGCTTTTTCCGGGTCCACATCTTCTCTGAATTTAGACCAATCCAGGTTTTGATAAAGTCTTTTTAACCCATCATCCAGCCAATTCCCTATCAGCTGATCGATCTCTTCCTTGACTTCAACCGCTTCTTCAGTTCGTATAGACTTTAAAAAATCAAATACTAATGGGTATTTCTTCTGGATATTCAATTTAATAAACCCAACTTGATTCAGCCTTTCAAAAAGATCACGTTCATTCAAGTCTATTTGGTCATATATCTGC
Organism: Bacillus haikouensis; assembly: GCF_013179555.1. GTDB lineage: Bacteria > Bacillota > Bacilli > Bacillales > Bacillaceae_B > Rossellomorea > Rossellomorea haikouensis_A. The sequence goes on along the minus strand of NZ_JABMCR010000262.1, from coordinate 204 downwards.
TCAAGAATGTTAACAGCATTTTCGATTAGAAAAATGTACAAGTCCTTTTTATTTCTAAAATAGTTGAATAAAGACCCTTTGGATATTTGCGCCTCCTTTACGATTTCATTTGTTGACGCTTTTTCAAAACCTGCTTTAACAAATTCCTGCATGGCTGCATTGATAATTCGTTCTTGTTTGTCGATATTCAAATTGAAAAATTTA
>NZ_JABMCR010000261.1 GCF_013179555.1 Bacillus haikouensis | reverse complement strand
TCACTCTTTTTCCCTCCTCAGGCATAAGTCTATATATCCTATGACTAGATAGGCAAATTGCTAATCATCTACATAAAAACTTATGAATCGGCGGGGGAAAATATACCAGATAGTAAGCTGCATATACTTTCTGTAAAGTCTTCAGAATAAAAAAAGCGGACAGAAAAGTTTTTCTGCCGCTTCTTCCGAAGGTCTGTCAGCCGGTGACTTTTAAACCCTGTTCAGCATCCGGTTCAGTGCCAGTATGGCATTTTCCGAGACGTCTTCATCTACTTTTATGATATTTTGCGGTCTATTTTCCATAATGGATTCCAACGCCCAAAGTAAATGGGGAAGGTCAATCCGGTTCATTGTGAGGCATGGACACATGTATGGATTCAGAGAAATAATAAGCTTATCCGGATACTCCGCAATCAGCCGCTTGACCAGGTTCATTTCAGTTCCGATTGCCCAGGAACTCCCTTTTGGTGCATGACGGATTGTTTCGATAATAAACTTGGTACTTCCATTCAAGTCTGATTTCTCAACAACCTCCCGCCTGCATTCAGGATGGACGATGATTTTCATTTCAGGATGATTCAATCGTATCTGTTCAATATTTTTCTCTGTGAAATTCTCATGGACCGAGCAATGACCTTTCCATAAGATCACTTTTATGTCTTCCATATCCCCCAAATGCATCAATTCTTCCCTTATCGGGTCCCAAACAGCCATTTCAGTCTTTTGTACTCCAAGGTCAGCTGCTGTATTCCTGCCAAGATGCTGATCAGGAAGGAACAGGATCCGTTCCTTTTCCCCCAATGCCCATTCCACCATTTTGTGCGCGTTTGATGAAGTGACGGTAGCACCGCCATTCCTGCCGACAAAGCTTTTAATAGCAGCAGTTGAATTAACATAGGTAAGAGGGATGATTGTGTCGCCATATAATTCCTGAAGCTTGCACCAGGCTTTTTCTGTTTGATGTATATCGGCCATGTCTGCCATTGAGCACCCCGCTCTCATATCCGGCAAAATGACCTGTTGATGTTCCTTCGTCAAAATGTCAGCTGTTTCCGCCATGAAATGGACACCGCAGAATACAATATGATCCGCTTCCTGGTTTTCAGAAGAAAGCTGCGCCAATTGGAGGGAATCTCCGACTGCATCGGCAAATTGAATGACTTCATCTTTTTGATAATGGTGACCCGGAATGAAGAGCTTTTTTCCAAGTACCTTTTTGATTTCCCATACTCTGTTCTCCATCTCTTCCTTCGTAAGAGAGGTGATCGATTCAGGAAGGACACCCGTTTCCACCGTAAGTTCTTCAAGTAACCCCATTATGAATCCCCCTCATGAATGAATACTCTGGCGCTTATATCCATTGATTTGACGGAATGAGTCAAGTATCCTATTGAGATATATCCTACTCCTGTATGTGCATACTCTGACAGATTGTCTTCCGTTATCCCCCCTGATGCCTCAGTCACAATGTGGGGAGGAACATGATGGATCCATTCCTTGATCTGCCGGGGGCTGCAATTATCAAACATGATGATGTCTGCACCGCTTTCCACCGCTTCCTTAAGATCGTCTTCACATTCGACTTCCACTTCTATTTTCACTGTATGACCGCACTTTTGCTTTACTTTGTTAACAGCAGACGAAATCGAACCTGCAAATGATAAATGGTTATCCTTTAACATGACTGCATCATACAGACCATTCCGGTGGTTGTATGCTCCGCCTGTTCTGACGGCGTATTTCTCGAGCATACGAAGACCCGGGGTCGTTTTTCTGGTGTCGCAGATCCTGACCCCGCTTCCCGCTGTTTGTTGAACTGCACGGTTGGCTGCTGTCGCTATGCCGCTCATCCGTTGAATTAGATTCAACACGACCCGCTCTCCCTGCAGGAGGGTTCTCATGTCTCCTGTCACCTTCGCGAGAAGCTGACCTTCCTTTACCGGACTCCCATCTTGCACAAATACTTCTGCTATTGTATCTGAATCCAAAAGCGAGAATGCCGTCTCGATCACATTTTTACCGCAGAAAATCCCCTCTTCTTTCACAATTAAAGAAAATGTTCCTTTATCCCCGGCAGCAAATACACTTTCCGAAGAAAGATCACCATCTCCCAAATCTTCTTTAAAAAATTCTTCAAGCATAGATTTCAATTTGATGTTGTTCATCATGTACCACCTTCAATTGATGATTATTTTTGATTAATAAAATCGATCGTTTAAACCATTCTTCATCGTTTTCTCCCGGATAGTCAGAACGGATATGCCCCCCTCTGCTTTCCGTCCTTACTAGTGCTCCCTGGGTAATAAGCGTACTGACCACCCACATCAGGTATGTTTGTATATCACTTTGTGATAACGGATCAAGTTCTGTTTTATAAGATAATGATTGAGCGTTCAACCAGTTTAGGTGACGCGTCAAGCTCTGTTCAGATCGGATGATTCCCACATCTTTCATCATCCGCTCTTTCAGTTCATTCCTTTTAATGTTGAGTTCAGGCGGGTTCCCGTATGGTTTTGAATCCGTTTTAACAGCAGAGACGTTAATATTTGCTGTTATCAGATGTTTTGCAAGACGCTCTCCAAATACCAAGCCTTCCAGAAGCGAGTTGGATGCCAGTCGGTTTGCCCCATGCAATCCGGTGCAGGCAACCTCACCGATTGCATATAACCCTTCAATTGTGGATTTTCCGAATTCATCGGTCATGATCCCTCCCATCGTGAAATGACACCCAGGGGAAACCGGTATTCTTCCCTCAGACAAAGATATATGATGTTTTTTACACATTTTTGTAATGGAAGGAAATTTGATTTCAAAATCTTTTACCGGAGAGATATCGAGATAAATCTTCTTTCCGGATAGTCGCTCCCCATTTATCCTTTCAGCCACAATATGGCGTGGCGCAAGTTCGAGTTGCGGGTGCACACCTTCCATGATTCTTTCTCCTTTTTCATCGATGAGAAGCGCCCCCTCCCCCCGGACAGCTTCTGAAATGAGCCCGCGTGATGCACCGTCTAAATAAAGAAGGGTCGGATGAAATTGAATGAATTCCATATCAGAAAGCGCAGCACCTGCCCGAAACGCCAATGCCATTCCGTCACCGGTAGCGGTCCTCGCGTTGCTGTTCGACGAATACACGGCACCTGCGCCTCCTGTGGCAAGGACCACATGAGGCGCAGAGTAATATTTGATGGAGCCGTCCACAAGCTTTGTTTTGACACCGCAGCAATGCCCCCGTGTATCCTTGACGAGTTCAAAGACCATCTCCCCCTCGACGAACCAGACCTTCTCATCAAGTGTGTTTAATAAATATTCAACCATGTATCTGCCCGTCTGATCACCACCGCTATGCAGAATTCTGGCAATGCTGTGGGCACCCTCCATTCCCAGTGCCAGGTCCCCATTACTTTTTCTGTCAAAAGGTGCGCCGTCCCCAATCAGTGATTTCATTATATTTTTTCCATCTCTGATTACGTTCTTTACAATATGTTCGTGCTGATGATGGCAGCCTGCCGTTAAGGTATCTTCTGTATGGAGTCCCACCTTATCCTCTTTGCCTACCGGTGCCGCAATCCCTCCCTGCGCAAGATACGAGTTGCTGTCCCTCACCTTATTCTTTGTGATAATCATCACATTCAATTGCTCCTGAAGCTGGCGGGCAAGCTGCAACGCGGCAAGCCCGCTGCCCACTATGATTACGTCGGTTTTTATCATGCGAAAACCCTCCTGATTATTTACAGGTGTCTTGACACATATATTTACACATTATTAAACTAATGACAAGAGTTTTTTTATAGATTGCTAGTTGAAGGAGAATGGAATATGGTTTATTTCGATTATGCGGCAACGACTCCGGTAGATCCGGAGTGCTTAAAGATTTATGCGCAAGTCAGTGAAGACTATTGGGGAAATACCAGCAGCCTGCATGATACGGGAGGAAAAGCTCAACTTCTCCTTGAAAATTGCAGGAAGAGACTGGGAGGGGCATTAGGAGTTCCACCTCAGGGTATTTCTTTTACTTCAGGCGGAACTGAAGGGAATCATCTTGCCCTTCTTTCACTTGCCTTCAGTTATAAAAGGAAGGGGAGGCATATCATCATCAGCGGGGCCGAACACTCATCCCTCCACAGTGCGGCTGCCTTTTTGGAGAGAGAGGGATTCATGATTACAAAGGTTCCTTTTACTTCAGAAGGGCTTATCGATCTCAATGCTTTGGAAGAAGCTATTACAGATCAAACCACGGTGGTATCCGTCAGCCATGTCAATGGTGAAATCGGATCCATTCAGCCTCTTCACGATATAAAGAAACTGCTTCATGCTAAAGATATTCTATTTCATAGTGATATGGTACAATCTTTTGGAAAGCTGGATAGTAAAGAAGCAGCTTCGATTGTAGACAGCTTGACGATTTCTTCTCATAAAATCTATGGACCAAAAGGTGTCGGTGCAGTCTATTTTCATCCAAGATCAGATATCCGGCCATATATGCCGCACCAAACCCATGAACATGGATTCAGGGGAGGCACTGTCAACCTTCCCGGGATAGCCGGGCTGACTGCAGCTGCTTTAAAAGTCAAAGCTCAAGATGAACTTGATCACTATGCAGGTTTACGAAATCATTTTTTCAAGGTACTGGAAAGCTCATCAGAAACCCCGTTCACTGTATACGGCGCACCAGATGCCCGCCAGCTTCCCCACATCATCGGAATGAGAATCAACGGAGTTGAAGGACAATGGCTCATGCTCGAGTGTAACCGCAGAGGCATTCATCTCTCGACCGGCAGTGCCTGTCAGACTGGAAAACACTCCATCTCGAAGACGCTGGGTGCCATGGGGCTGGGAGAAAGGGCTGGAAAAGAGTTTGTCCGTATTTCCCTCGGGAGGGATACAACCCGGGGGCATATCGAACAACTTGCAGAGGTACTTTCCCAAATACGGCACGATTCAGTACATTTGTTAACTTGAAGAATCAGTTATGGTATGATTTCCTATATAATAAAGTACGGAGGAGATAGCAGTGGCAGGGAAAAAGATACTTGGAGAGGAAAGAAGGCAGGTCATCCTTGATCTTCTCTTAACAAAACAAATTCCTATAACCGGGGGAGACCTCGCGAAGCTCGCAAATGTAAGCAGGCAGGTCATCGTAAGTGATATCACGTTGCTGAAGGCAAAAGGAGAGCCGATCATCGCTACGAGTCAAGGCTATCTCTACATGCCGAGTTCGAATCGTGATGCGATGGTTGAACGAATTGTTGCTTGCCAGCACGCTCCCGACAGAGCCGAAGAGGAACTCTTATTACTCGTGGATCACGGTGTCACAGTGAAGGATGTAAAAATCGAGCATGGTGTCTACGGTGACCTGACAGCATCCATCATGGTATCGAACCGGAAAGAAGTGGAACAATTTCTGACCAAAATTGAAAAAACACAAGCCGCATACCTATCAGAATTAACAGAAGGTGTGCATTTACATACGCTTATGGCTCAGAATGAGGGATTATTGCTGAAAGCAGAAAATGCCCTTAAGGAAGCCGGTTTTTTAATGAAGTCATATGGATGAGAATGATGAGGCTGGGACAAAACGAATAAACCACGACATTAAAGACGAACAATTTCAGTGTATGTTCTTAATACCGCTAATGATTTCCGTGCAAGACTTCG
>NZ_JABMCR010000260.1 GCF_013179555.1 Bacillus haikouensis | reverse complement strand
AGTACGATAGTGTTTAATTACATTGATAGCATTATCAAGAGAAAAATCTATCTTGATTAATGAATTTATCGTTTCTTCACCCCAGCTTTCGACATCTGATTCGTTAGTAGTATCTTTATTAGTGAATGAAAACGCGAAAAGTTCGATAAGCTCCTCACGCCAACTTTGCAAGACTTCCTCACTCTGCTTCGAGTTATATTTATTTGTATTTGTAATCTCTGTTGCCGCTGGAATATTCTTTAGTGCCAGTATGCTCTCAGAAATATTCATAATTTTAGATTTATCAATCCCGGTATCCATAAAATGACCCCCTTTTATATATGAAACTATTATAACATGTACATTTACACTTCTATAATAAAAGGATATTAATAGTATTTTTGTTTACGATGGACTAATAATCAAGGCAGGTCTATTGCAAGGTAATGCTATGTCCTCATCGATCAATAGACATTAAGTAAGGTTAGAGAAACGTAACGTCGTTAATATGAACAAGCTCAGTTCTATAGACGTCCTTGGAAATTTCAATATATCCATTCCCATAAATCCAGAAGATTTTATACTCTTCGTCTTTATATAAAACTTTGTCGCCTAAGTTGTATTCTGTGAAATTCATTCATTCACCTACCTGTCATTGCAATAGACCTATGATCATTCTACTAGTATAGATAGAGGGGACAAATGACGGTCTTGGAGCGTTTACGTCTGAATACCCACTTAATAGGTATGATTACTTAAAATATCTTCTCAAATTATTCTTTTAGAATTAACTCTGTATTTTTGCATTTGGTGTATAAAGGAGAACGTATTTGATCCATGGAGCGAGGTCGATTGCAAGATCAGCATTCTTTATGAAAATATATGCTAAAATAAGGAAGAAGTTATGAGGATATATGTACATCGAGGGGGATATTGAACAATAGAATAAATTATTCATCTGGTGAAAGTCACATTTTATATTAAATTAGGAGGGAATTAAAATAGACTCTTTTAAAGTAATATTATTTGATTTAGATGGAACCCTTTCAGATCCAAAGGTTGGAATAACTAAATCGGTACAATATGCGTTACATCGAATGGGGATTGATGAGCCTGATGTTGACAAACTGGAATGTTTTATAGGACCGCCATTACAGGTTTCATTTCAAGATCAATTTAATTTTAATGAAATAGATACCCAAAAGGCGATAGATTTGTATAGGGAAAGATTTAAGGATAAAGGAATGTATGAGAATGAGTTGTATCCGAATATTCCATCATTATTAAAATTATTGAAAGAACAGCAATTTACGTTAATTGTTGCAACTTCAAAACCTACTGTGTTTGCTGAGCAGATTTTAAAGCATTTCGAGATTGAGAAGTATTTTGAACTTGTTGCAGGAAGTAATCTTGATGGAACTAGAGCGGCGAAAACAGAAATCATTCAATTTATTGTAGATAATTATAAAAAATATAAACTCAGTGACTTTGTTATGATTGGTGACAGAAAGCACGATATTATCGGGGCAAGTAATACTGGAATAGCTTCTATTGGAGTGACATATGGATATGGCTCATATGATGAATTAAGACAGTCAAACCCTACTAATATAGCAGGGAACGTTGATGAGCTAAAAGATATTCTAATAGGAACCAAAGTATGAAAAACATTACTTGATTAAGTGAACGTTTTCGGAGGATAAAAGTGAACACCCTTCTATTTAGCTGACCTTTTTAGAATGAAACAGGTCACTAAAACAAAAATAAGTTTGGAACATTAGTCATTATTGAAGATTTCTGTACGTTTATAGTGAAAGGATGTATCCATTTGAAAATAATCAGAGGAAACAGAAGCTTTAACTTGGATGAATTTCTAAAAAAACCTTTATTTGCTCATCTCTCAACTATATCGCAGGAAGGACCAAGGGAATCGCCTGTTTGGTTTTACTGGGATAATAAGTGTATTTGGATTATTGGAACTCCTTCTTCAGACAGCTTTCCGGGGAGGGTAGTAAAAAATCCTGAGTGTGCTATCGGTATCGTAGATCTTGATCATACTACGGGAAAGGTATTACATGCAGGGTTTAGAGGACGTGCAACAGTAGAACCTTTTGATAAAGAAGTTGCCACTCGTTTACTTGCACGATATCTTGGCTCAAATGAAGAAAGTTGGGACCCCAGGTTCAAAGGTTTAGGTGATAGCAACATTTTAATTCGATTTGTTCCAGAAACGGTTGTAGTTCGAGATCAGTCTTTTATACCAAGCATATAGAAACTATTCTACAAACCTCTCAAGGTGAAATTGTGTAAACTTATCCATATTCAAAACCGGTTCCAGCGATTGATTGGAATGCAAGACGAAGACTCCTGCGGGAGAAGCGTGTTAGGTGAGACTTGTCCAGCTCCGGCGGCTAGAGGCTCGAGACATAAGTCCTGCCATCCAAAACGGCAAAAAGCGCCTTTATGGCTGCCCTGACTTCTCCACTTAAACCCTTGTGTGATGACAGCTAAAAAGTACCCCACCCTGATCAGTTTTAGTCAACTAGTCAGAGAGGGGTACTTTTTAGTGTTTTTTATACAGTTTTTCTCTCTTGTACATACTAGAAAAAGCTCTCACAAACCTTAATGGAGCTGTTTTAGATTTAACAAAGGAGCAAGTAAAAGTTCTCTAACTTATAACCGGTATAAAAATAGAACAGATTCAAGTTTTTTTGAGAGTAGTAAGGGAAAGTAATATAAATATCATCACTAATTAAATGGAGATGAATCATATGAAGGAAAATAGTAATCAAATGCCGCGGGAAGAAGGAATAGATCATAGCTTGAGCCTTATGAGAGAAGGATATTTGTACGTTTTGAACAGACGAAAAAGTTTTCAGTCTGATGTTTTTGAGACTAGATTGCTTGGAAAGAAAGCGATCTGCATGTCAGGAAAAGGTGCTGCAGAGGTTTTTTATGACAATGAGAAATTTAAAAGGAAAGATGCTGCGCCGAACAGGGCGGATGAAACATTATTCGGGAAGAATGGCGTACAGGCGCTGGATGGACGAGAGCACAACCATCGGAAGAAAATGTTTATGTCCCTCATGTCTCCAGAGGGAATTCAAAGTCTGACAGACATTACAATGAAACAATGGGAGACAGCTCTGAATAAATGGGAGCACATGGACCAAGTACTTCTTTATGAAGAAGTAAAGGAAATCATGTGCAGAACAGCTTGTCAGTGGGCAGGTGTCCCATTGGAAGAAGAAGTTGTGAAAGAAATGACAAAACACCTGGCAGCGATGTTCGAGTCTCCAGCCGCAGTAGGTCCAAACCATTGGCAGGGGAGAAGGGCACGGAATAAAGTGGAAAGTTGGATTGGTGAATTGGTTGATAAGGTGCGTAATGGTGAAATAAATCCTCCAGAAGATACAGCTTTGCATAGATTTGCCTGGCATCGTGATGTAGAAGGGAATTTATTGACTGCGGACACAGCTTCAGTAGAAGTCATCAATATCTTGAGACCGATTGTGGCGATCGCTATATTCATCAATTTCACTGCGCTGGCATTGCATCATAATCCGAAAGAAAAGGAGAAACTGAAATCCGGCGATAACATGTATGCTCAGATGTTTGTACAGGAAGTCCGCCGATTTTATCCATTTTTTCCGTTTGTTGCAGCGCTGGTAAAAAAAGATTTCATCTGGAACGGCTATAAATTTGAAGAAGGAACTTTATCGTTACTGGACCTTTATGGCACCAATCATGACCCTGAAATATGGGAAAACCCTGATTTATTCAGTCCTGCACGGTTTGCCGATTGGGAGGGCAGCCCTTTTAGCTTTATTCCGCAGGGCGGCGGTGATTACCTGATGGGTCACCGCTGTGCTGGAGAATGGGTCACCCTTGAAGTTATGAAAGTAAGTCTCGATTTTCTTGCCAACCGAATGGACTATGAAGTTCCTGACCAGGACCTAAGTTACAGCATGGTGAGCATACCAAGTATTCCCCATAGCAAAGTCGTATTAAAAAGTGTAAAGCGAAAGGGATAAGGACAACTCATTCGTTTGGTAAGTCTGATTTTAGCCAGAATAAACCGAAGATTAGCCAACTGAACTCAAGCTATTGCCCCTTCAATTTATAGGGAAGTGAAAAAGAGAACGTCTAAATAGAGGTTGCTTTTGATTCAACATATATTGAAAAAACCTAATTTTAATATCATTAGTTGGATCTAATCTTTATCGAAAAACCTGAAATTAATAGTAAGCTGTACGCCCACAGCAACCAGGCAGCGAAGAGAGGTAATGAATCACTATGTAAGTTCGTAAACAAATTATTAAAATATAGAACACTAAATATATCCAAAATCATTCCCGGGAGAGCAATTTGGACTGATGACAGCAGACGTTTCGATTCAGGGATCTTCCTTAAATAATAATAAGGATACGCAGCTAGTGCAATCAAAGGTATTGTCAGAATAAATGTGATGAGCAGCAACATCATATTCCCTGGTATTAAAAACATATGTCCGAAAAAACGGAAAAGCAATGTCGCTGAAATCCATAATAAAAAGCCCCAAACTACATTTTTCATTAAATTCATCTCCTAATTGGATGTAAGGTAAATTATTCGACATTGCTTATATATCTCCTCGTATTAATTTGGTAAATTCTATGTAAATGGCGGGTTAGTCAGGGGATAATTCTGCCTCTTTTGTGTTTAGACCATAAATCCGCACCGGAATTATTGTGGTGGGAGCACGTTGTTTCGCGTCGGGCATTATCGATATAATTCACTTAACAGAAGAAATAGAAAAAATAATTCTTCGTTTAATCCCCCTGGGTTGCAGGGAAGAGTCAATATAAGGAGGTGTGGTAATCTTGGAAGCCATAAGTAAGCGCTTTTTCTTATATCTTTCCCACAATAAGGCATTTGATCGAATGGCCAAACGGTGGGGGTCAAGGTTTGGGGCAAACAAGATTGTAGGTGGAGAAACCTTTTCACAAGCCATTCCATTGATTACTCAGTTGAACGAGGAGGGGTTCCAGGTTACAGTCGATCACCTTGGTGAATTCGTCAATTCCGCAGAGTTGGCGAAGGAAAATGTTCAACAATGTATTCAAAGTATACATGCGATCGCTTATCACCAGCTGGACACTGAAGTTTCTGTGAAACTGACATCCTTGGGACTGGATATCAGTCATGACCTTATCATGGAACACATGAGATTAATTCTTTCCAAGGCAAAGGAGAGTGGAATCACGGTAACCATCGATATGGAAGATTCATCCAGGTGTCATACCATCCTTGAGGTTTATAAAACACTTCGGCGGGAATACGACAATTTGGGGACGGTGGTCCAATCCTATCTCTACCGATCAGAAGAGGATATCGATGGTCTTTATGAGTTCGCTCCTTATTTGAGGCTTGTGAAGGGTGCATATAAAGAATCCAGTAAAGTGGCTTTCCCAGAAAAGCAAAGGGTAGACGAGAATCTGAAGCGTCTCATCAAAAAGCAGCTCTTGAACGGCCATTATACTGCAATAGCCAGCCATGATGAAGCGATGATCGATTACACGATCGGTTTAGTGAAAGAACACAATATCCCGAATGACCGCTTCGAGTTTCAAATGCTTTATGGAATGCGGAATCAATTGCAGTCAGACTTAGTGAAAAAAGGTTATACAGTCCGTATTTATCTGCCT
>NZ_JABMCR010000026.1 GCF_013179555.1 Bacillus haikouensis | reverse complement strand
ACCCTTCAGGGAAGGTCTTATGTCGTGATTGTCAGCCCGCTGTACAACAACAATACCATCAGGGGGGCGGTTGTTGTCGTCCGCGATATGACAGAAGAAAGAAGGCTGGATAAGCTTCGTAAGGACTTCATTGCAAATGTATCACATGAACTCCGCACCCCTATTTCCATGCTTCAGGGATATAGTGAGGCAATCGTGGATGATATCGCAGAGTCTGAAGAAGAAAAGAAGGAAATTGCACGGATCATTTATGATGAATCCCTGAGAATGGGACGGCTGGTAAATGACCTACTTGATCTTGCAAGGATGGAAGCTGGACATATCATGTTAAATAAAGATTCTGTTCCTATCATGCCGTTTACGGATAGGGTTGTAAATAAATTCCTGGGGATTGCAAGGGAAAACAAGGTTTCAATTTACTTTGAAAGCAATGTGGATTTACAAATGGAAATGACAATGGACCCTGACCGGATTGAGCAGGTGTTAACGAACCTCATTGATAATGCAGTGAGGCATACTCCCGAAGCCGGGGCAGTGACAGTTTCATTAACGGAAGGAAAAGGTGGGTTTCTTTTTAACGTAAAAGACACAGGCTCGGGTATTCCGGAAGAAGATCTGCCTTTCGTCTTTGAGCGTTTTTATAAGGCGGATAAGGCAAGGACCAGAGGAAAATCAGGCACGGGTCTTGGCTTGGCAATAGCCAAGAATATTGTTGAGGCACACAGGGGACATATACAGGTCCATAGTAAGCTTAAACAAGGGACAACATTTACTTTCTTTCTTCCTTTTCAGTCATAAATCGATGAAAAACACTCACATATAAGGAAATTGAAGAAATGTGACGATAAATCTTGTTACATGGGGAACAATTTTCATCCAGAAAGCCAACAGTAGCCACCTCGAACAGCAGGGAGTACTGTTGGCTTTTTTAGATGAAAGTTCAGAATAATAATGCAGAAAAAAATTTCCGGCGTGTAACATTTTGAAAAAATACTCGACTAATCAGTTGACGGGGAGGTATAAAATGGACTCCGTTTTTGACGAATTATACTCTAACTATCACCAGGATGTCTTTAATTTTCTGATATACATGGTTCACAATCGGCAGCTGGCTGAAGATCTGGTCCAGGAAGTTTATATCCGGGTTCTTAAATCTTATCAGAACTTTGAAGGGAAAAGTTCCGAGAAAACATGGTTGTTTTCCATAGCGAAAAATGTGGCTATCGATCATTTCAGAAAGCAAAAAAACTGGAAGAACCGATTTCTAGAAAAATTCGACTGGAATCGGAATGATTTGACTTCCGACGATGCTCCGCCAGAAGAAATCGTTGTAGCAAATGAAGAAATCAGGGAGCTATATGAATGTCTGAAACATTGTTCAACCGACTATCGGATGGTGATCATCATGCGGTACCTGCAGGAACTTTCTATTAAGGAAACAGCGGAAATACTAGACTGGTCTGAGAGTAAAGTAAAGACAACTCAACATAGAGCCTTGAAATGGCTGAAAATAGAGATGAATCATCTTCTAAGAAAGGAGGGGAAAGACATTGAAGAAATCAGAATGGAACGATCATGAAATCGAAGAGATGATTAAACAGCTGCCAAAGTTAAAAGATGACCGGCCTCCATCTTATATATATTCCAAGGTAAAAAATAATAAGAAGTCCCGGAGCAGTTTCAAGAGGTATATTCCTGCACTTGTGACGATTGCTGCACTGTTTATTGTCGTACTGTTGTCTCCTGCGCTTATTTCGCAAATGAGTCAGTCGACAGAAGAAAGTGCAATGGAGGGGAATCGGTCAGCAGGTTCTTCCGGGGAAGATAAGAAAACAGAGAAAGATACTTCCGCGAATGACTCCAGTACAGAAATAACAAAGGCTCCGAAAGAAGAGAGCCAACTCAAAATGGCTGAAGAGAATGATAAAAGCGACATGGATTTCAGTGCTCTGGAAGATTCACCTCATGAAAGGCTATCCATATACAAGGATGATGTGGCTGTTAAAGAGTACTACACGTATGGACTTGTTTCTGATGATGCAGTGCCGGTACCGGTATCTGTCATAGTATCAAGCGATAATAGTATGAACTGGGTAGAGCAATATGAGAAGATTTCGAAACAGTTACCTGAAACAGAATGGGGATTTAAAGATTATTTTCCAATTATGGCAGATTTATCACTAAGTGATGATAATGAAGAAGTATTACTGACTTTGGAAGAAAACCACCCTTACAGCGGAAGCAATGCAAATGAGTACAATTTTTATCAATCCCTCCTGTATTCCTTTGAAGATAGAAAGATTAAGGAAATCAAGCTGAAAAATAAAGACGGAAGTTCACCTGAGTTCAGCCACTTAGGAGCAATATCTTCCATCCCGCTGAACCAGACATTACATCGTGCGTTTTACCTGTACTCACCTAACAGCAGGGACAGGTATCTTGTACCGGATTCGGTAAGCAGGGAAAATATAAAGGGATCGATTGAAGCGATGAAAGAATCACAATCTGACCTTTATAAAAGTGTAATACCTGAGGATCTATCGATGAGTGTAAACGAAGATGAAGATGTTGTGAACATAACATTCAGTGAGAAAGTGGATCTTGATTCAATGGATTTTCAATCTGCTCAGGAAATGATAGAAGGGATTCTGCTCACGGCCAAAAGTTCAGGTTATGAGCAAGTACAGTTTCAAAACGTCGAACCTGAACAATGGAATGGATTTACGTTTACAAAGCCTGTGGAAACGCCTTTAAGTCCGAATAAAAAAGATATTAATTAGTGTAAAATGAACGACTGAGATGGAATGTTTGATTCTATCCGGTCGTTTTTTATTGGATTTTCCTCAAATAAAGACCACCAGCTTTTTGTATAATTAGCTTCATTCAAGGCAAACTATCATAAGGGAAATTTTCACATTTCATATTTTCGGAACGAAGTACATACATTTTTGAGTATACTTTTTTTGTTTTTTTGAAAAAGATTAAGTAGTGTTAGGAGGACAAGCATGCTTTTGGATTATGTGAGAAGGATTTTGATTGTTATATTATTGGGTCTTTGTGTGAGTATTATGTTCCTTACCGGTAAGGAAGTGAAAGCCACGACGAGTGAGACAGACAGTGAATGGATCTTTCCAGTGGAAGGAGTTATAACGGATATTTACGGTACTCGTTCCGGCCATCATAAAGGAGTGGACATAGGAGGGGAAATCGGTTCCCCGGTTTACTCAGCCGCAGCAGGTATCGTGAGTAAATCTTATTATTCCGAGAGTTATGGTCATGTCGTATTCATCATTCATGAGAATGGATTCGAGACAGTGTATGCGCACTTGAATGATAGAGGAGTTTCGGAGGATCAACGTGTAGCACAGGGGGAGCGAATCGGAAGTGTAGGAAATACAGGGAGGTCCACTGGTGCCCATTTGCATTTTGAAGTTCATAAAGGAAAATGGACCCTGGATAAATTGAATGCAGTAAATCCTTTTGAGCTATATGGCGTAGGGGAAGTCGGTCAGCTTGTTTTTGCCAAAGAACATGATCCTTATCAGACGATTGACGTGTCGGTGAATGTCAATCAGGTTGACCCGGCCACAAGACATAGTAATGAAAGTGTAACGGAGTCAAACATCATACATACTGTAAAAAAGAATGAAACTTTATGGAGCATTTCAAATCAATATGGAAAGTCTGTCGAAGAAGTGCAGGATTGGAACGGTTTAGCTTCTTCGCATGTAAAAGTAAATCAACAACTGGTTATCCCAACACAATTAAATGGAGATTGGTATATTGTGAAAAATGGGGATACACTTCACTCCATTGCCGAAATACATAATCTGGAATTGACAGAGCTGCTCGATCTTAATGACCTTAATATGACGGATTTCATTCATCCGCAACAAAAGCTGATCATTAAGAAGGGGAATTAATTACCTCGAATTCGAAATGTTCTTCTTCCCAAAGATTGTGTTTTTATGTATAATGATAATGTATAAAAAAATAAGATTCGTCTTCGGGGCAGGGTGAAATTCCCTACCGGCGGTGATGAGACCCAATAGGTTTCTAAGCCCGCGAGCCTTTATGGCAGGATTTGGTGCGATTCCAAAGCCGACAGTACAGTCTGGATGGGAGAAGATGAAGGTTTTAGCCAAAACGTTTAGAATATGGGAAGCTGAACGTTTATTTGGGTAGGGCTTTTCGAACTCCGGGATGCTTTTTTAATCTGGGAGTTTTTTAGTGCTGCTTGGGCTGAACGATCTTCGAAGTGAGATGAATCTCCAAAAGGAGAGAAGTATAATGAAAAAAATGACAACACGTACATTTGTAACGATCGGTATGTTGAGTGCCATTTCGTATGTATTAATGCTATTTAACTTCCCAATTCCGCCGTTTCCTAAATTTTTGATGGTTGATTTCAGCGATGTTCCAGCGCTGATTGCCACCATTGTTTTAGGGCCGGTTGCCGGCATACTCGTTGAACTATTCAAAAATATCATCGATTATGTCATGACTGGCAGTGATACTGGTGTTCCAATCGGGCACTTGGCAAACTTTGCAGCAGGAGTATTTCTGATTCTGCCGACTTATTTCGTATATTCTCGTTATCAATCCAAAAAAGGATTACTAGCAGGCTTGATCACAGGAACAGTCGTAATGAGCATTGCACTGGGGATTCTCAATTATTTCATCTTGCTCCCTGCATACAAGTACTTCATGAATTTCGAACTGCCTGCAGAAATCATCATTACAGGTATAGTGCCTTTTAACATTCTGAAAGGTGCATTGATTACGGTTGTATTCTTATTGTTGTTCATCCGTCTTCAGGGCTGGCTCACCAAACAAGTCACTGTAAACAGAGCGGCATAAGACTGATAATAAAGTAAGCTCTGTCGGCTATGTTCGACAGAGCTTTTTCTATTGAAATATATAACAAATAATGAATTATTGGAAAATGATTTTTCCGGTATATTCCAACGGTTATTCAGAATGCAAGACGATTTCTCTGCTGGAAAAGTGATAAAGGTGAGATTTGTCCAGCTTCGGAACTTAGGGATTAGTGTCAAAAAAAAAAAACGGCCGACATTCGGCCGCTTTTTTTAAACGCAACTATTCAAATTTTAGTGAGTCCCCGTCAAATGGCTCATCTGCAACTTTGATTGAATCTGTCGGACAACCTTCAAATGCATCGATCATGTCATCTTCAAGAACATCCGGAACCTCTACAGTCCCTTGGTTATCATCAAGGGTCACGAATGCAATCCCTTCATCATCATAGTCATAAATGTCCGGAGCTGCAGCTCCGCAGGCGCCACATGCAATACATGTATCTTTGTCAACGATTGTATATTTTGGCAACGAAAAAACCTCCTGAGAAAATTCTATATAATTAAACATTCATTATACATAAAATTATTTAGAAAAATAACCTAATATATATTTTATAGAGGAATGTTGAACATTTCAATAGTTAGACTGTATTTATTATATTTATCTTATCTGTCAAAAACAAAACATCGATAAGGATGAAATTCATGGTACAATATTTGACAATAACCTGCAAGCAGAGGAGTAATACCATGACGTATCTTAACTATGTAATAGTATATTGCTTAAGGCAGTTAAATGGTGAACGTTCTATTTACTCTGTTTATCATATCATTAAAGGAAAGAAATCTTCTCAGTCCATACAGGATGCACATTTATTTCAACTGTACTCTTTTTTTCTATCGCTGCCCAATCTTTCCCGTGATTTCTTCAACAGAAAAGTGGACGAACTAGAAACCGGACATTTCATCAAGCTGAATGAAGACTTAAAGGCAGAGGTGACGGAAAAAGGGAAAGAAGCAATTGAGTCCGCCTCTTTTTTTCCATGGCATATGGATGGGTTGAAATATGGTGACCGTGCAAATGTGTTCTGGAGAAGATTAAATTTGCTTATACAGGTTCTTTCTAACCATAATCATAAAGAAACATCTTATTTTCCTGTCCAGCGCAGCAGAAACATACAGGATTGGATCAAGAATTTCGTTAAGGAAAAGTCAGATAGAGACGGGTTTTCGATTGCCCTGTACAGGGAGCTATATAAGGTATTAAGCGAAATGGAAGAAGATCCTTCACTTCTTGTTTTTCGATTAACAGGCTGCAGGGATTACGGATGGACTGAATTACAGACAGCCGAAAAATTAAACCTGCATGTCGAGGAATATCGATTTAGATTTCTTGATTTACTACACGGAGTATTGGCGAAATTAGATGGGGACAAGGAAGGATTTCCTATTTTATCATCAGTAAGTACTGTTGGGGAGAAGCAGGGAAACTTGACGATTTCGACCGCTAAAACCTTCGGGCTTTACAGCCAGGGCCACTCGATCAAGGAAATTTCAAAGATTAGAAAACTTAAAGTAAATACAATAGAGGACCATTTTATCGAAATGATTTTGACGCTAAATCATTTCGATACAGATCGCTTCATCACGCCTGAAGAACTTCAAGATGCTGCTTCAGTAATGGAGGAAATGGGTACCAAAAGACTGAAACCGATAAAAGACAGACTCCCTCATTTATCATACTTTCAAATCAGAATCGCGATTGCAAAGGCTGGTGATAGAAATGGATTTAAAGCAAGAGCTTAAACGAAAATTTGGATATTCATCATTCAGGCAAGGTCAAAAAGAAGTGATTCAATCTGTTCTGAACGGACGGGATACCTTGGCGATGCTCCCTACAGGAACGGGCAAATCCCTTTGTTTCCAATTACCGGGATATTTACTCCGGGGACCGGTGGTCATCGTTTCTCCGCTTCTTTCCCTGATGCAGGATCAAGTGGACCAAATGAAAGTAAGCGGGGAGAAGAAGGTCATTGCCATTAATTCATTCTTGCCTTTCCCTGAGAAAAGGCGTGCTCTGGAACGATTACATATGTACAAATTCATCTTCATATCCCCTGAGATGCTCGGTAATTCTGATATACTGCATGCTCTGGAATCACTGGAAATATCTTTGTTTGTCGTTGATGAAGCTCACTGTATCTCCCAGTGGGGTCCGGATTTCAGACTCGATTATTTAAAGCTCGGTGAAATAAGAAAGGTGCTTGGAAATCCCGTAACCCTTGCACTTACTGCCACTGCAACAAAGGAAGTCAGGGAAGATATAAAAAATGTCCTGCAGCTAGAAAATACAGCCGAAGTTATCTATTCAGTTGATCGCAGAAATATTGCCTATTATGTTGAAAGAATGGATTCCCATCAGGAAAAAGTAAATAAGCTTATCGAATATACAGCTTCCTTGGAGGGGGCAGGCATCATTTATTTTTCAAGCAGAAGGCTTGCTGAAGAACTGGCCGCACTTCTCATGGAGAGCGGGATTGAAGATGTCACCTACTATCATGGCGGAATGGAGCAAGAGGATAGAATCCTTATTCAGCAGCAATTTTTAACGAATAAATTACGTGTGATTTGTGCCACTTCTGCTTTTGGAATGGGGGTAAATAAAGAAAACATCCGTTTTGTCATACATTTTCATTTTTCTTCAAGTGTGGAGGCGTATCTCCAGGAGATCGGAAGAGCGGGAAGAGACGGTAAAGAGAGTGCAGCGATTGTGCTTTACACGGAACAAGACCACTCGCTGCCCATGCAGCTGATCGAAGGTGAGCTTCCTTTTGATTATCAGATAGAAGGATTTTTAACTTCTTACCGAATAAAAAATGAAAATGAGTTGATGTCTTTATTACAGCTCTCCGACATCCAATACAGATTTTTGATGCACTATGTAAATAACGGACAATCCAATGATTATGCCGGGCTGTTGCATGATGTTAAACAATTACGTGACGAACGGATTCAATATAAGAAAGAGAAACTACTTTCAATGATGGCATTCTTGCATGATAGTACCTGCAGGAGGAAGGCTGTCCTTGAGTATTTTGATGAAGTGATGACAGACCGGCCTGAACATTGCTGTGATCTATGTGGATTCAGGGTTTCGGATTATCTTTTTGTACGGATGGGGAAAGAGTCAGGCAGCAAAGTTGAGATAAATTGGGAACAACGATTAGAAAAAATTTTAATGGGATAAGTGATGGCAATGAAGAATCAAGGCGAAATCATCAAACAGCTCACAAAAAAACAACTAACGTTTCATTTGTTTTTTACTCAAATAGTACTATTAACGATTGCCCTTTTATTAGGTATATTCTTATTTAAAGATTGGTCCACATTTGGAAGTCAGTTCCGGTGGACATCCTCCATTTGGACGATTGGTCTAACTTTCGGTCTGATTGCCGTCATCCTGGATCTTGTACTGATGAAGTACCTTCCGGCTGGATATTACGATGATGGCGGTGTAAACGAGAGAATCTTTTCCGAAAGAAGTACAGCAGAGATTGCGCTCTTGGCGGCCGTCATTGCAGTGAGTGAAGAAATATTGTTCAGGGGTGTGGTCCAATTTCATCTTGGGTTGATTCTTTCCAGCATCATTTTTGCGGTTATTCATTTCAGGTATTGGGCTAATTGGTTTCTAATAGTAAATATAGTTGTATTGAGTTTTTGGATCGGGATAATTTATGAAGTGACCGGAAATGTAATGGTCACCATTATGATGCACTTTACCATTGATTTTTTATTAGGTCTGTACATGCGTTATAAGGCAAGTCAAGCAAGTAAAGAAGGGATGTCACATGAACAAAGACCCATATCGTGATCAAGCAGATAAAATAAAGCAGAAAATTGAAAGAGTTCATGAGGAACCAGCTGCTCCTAAAAAAAGGGAACCACTCCCGCCAAGAAATGAACTTCATCGTGAAAAAAAGAAAAAAAACAAAGTGAAACTGAAATATCCATTAATCAGTCTATTGCTTTTATTCTTTATATTAATGCCTTTGACAGTATTTAGTATATATTCATATTTTGATAGCAGGAATGAACCATTGGTTGTATTATCAGAAGGAAATAATGAAGTAGAAGAAGTTCAGTATGATCAAAACGAAGAAGAAGAGGATCTTTCAGACAGTTCAGAAGAAGATTCCCCAGCTGAGAGGACTGATGAAGGAAGTGGAGTAGATGTGTCAGGTGATTCTGTGGATAAGAATCAGTCTGATCAGGAGGCAGATAATACTGCTGATAAAACTAAGCTCCCTGCAGCTAAAGCTGCGGAAGTGGAAGAACCGGAAACAGCTGAAACGGATACACATTCTGATGAGTCGAAACCGGCGCAAGAATCAAGTTCTGAAATCATATATCATACAGTGCAGCCGCAGGAGACGATTTTCCGAATCGCAATGAAATACTATCACTCACAGGATGGTATCGCAAAGATTAAGAAAGCAAATAATCTTCCATCTAATGAAATCCAATCCGGACAAGTCTTGAAAATACCGTTATCCGATTAATCGCAGCCTTGCCATTTTGGCAGGGTTTTTTTATTTGTAGGAAAGGGCAGAGTCGCTGAAATTTTGGAATATGGGATTCTACGGGAATGGACAAGTTCATAGAATAAAGTGAAGGGAGGGGATGGGCATGCATGAATCCATCCGTGAATTTGAAGAATGGACAGATCCTGCAACGAAACAAATGCTTAATAACCTGGTTGATAGAAAACAAAAGTTTGACAGGGCAAAAAAAATGCATGTATCAATTTTATGGATTTCCATCTTTACCACATTCGGCTTCCTTTATTATTTGTCTAAAGCGGTATTGGAGCCTTATTCATATTCATTTGGTGCGATGTTTTCAGTCTATGTATCCGACTCGTTTCACTTATATATCACCCTGTTTCTTGCAGGGCTATTCGGTTCGGTGAAAGTACTCCATCAGATGAGAGTAAAAAAAGAAAAAGAGTATCAGGACCTTCGCAAGGAAATCATAGACCGAAGCAAAGACCTTTGGAAAGAAGATGCATGGAAAAAGCGTCACCAGGTATTCGATAAAATGAAAAGTCACTTCGACATCAACCTCTATCATGGAAGTAAGTGACCGCCACGCGGAGGCGGCTCGCACAGAGGCGACAAGCATAAGAAAGGCCATCCACAAAGGCGCACTTTGCCTTTTTGGAAGGCATGTCTTATGTCTCGAGCCTATAGCCGCCGAAGCTGGATGACCCAAAAGCGGAGGCGGCTCGCACAGAGGCGACAAGCATAAGAAAGGCCATCCACAAAGGCGTACTTTGCCTTTTTGGAAGGCATGTCTTATGTCTCGAGCCTATAGCCGCCGAAGCTGGATGAACCAAAAGCGCATCCATCAAATTAAAAAGACGTTTGGGAATACTGCACCAAACGTCGAGGCTTTCAGAAGAATCGCTTTTTGCCCTGTTCATCCTTAAGTATTTCGGCTGCCTCCCTGAAACGTTGAGAGTGAACGATTTCACGTTCCCGCAGATACCTTAGACCATCATTCAAATCAGGATCATCACTCAGGTTAATAATCCACTGGTAGGTTGCCCTGGCTTTTTCCTCTGCTGCAATATCTTCATATATGTCGGCAATCGGGTCCCCTTTTGCTTGAATATAGGCTGCTGTCCACGGGACACCAGCAGCGTTATGGTAGAAGAGGGCACTGTCGTGGTTTGCATAGTGCGCGTCTAAACCTGCTTCCTTCATCATTTCGGGAGTGGCGTCTTTTGTCAATTTGTAAATCATTGTGGCAATCATTTCTAAATGAGCGAATTCTTCTGTGCCGATATCAGTAAGAAGTCCGATCACCTTGTCGGGGATCGTATACCGCTGATTTAAGTACCGTAAGGCGGCAGCTAATTCACCATCCGCACCGCCATACTGTTCGACGAGGTATTTCGCCAATGTCGGATTGCATGTACTGACTCTAACCGGGTATTGAAGTTTTTTCTCATATGCCCACATATGAATGGATTCCTCCTTTACCGTTTCTTAAACCTGCCATGGCCAGGGTGCATCTTTCCAGTCCCAAGGGTAATTTGAATAGCTGTAGCCAAAGTTGGTCAGCGGACCGAATTCTTTTTCGAACTTCTTCTTGATTTGTTTCCTGGTCTTCACATACATATTGTATTGAGAGATTGCATCGTGATCATCGGGATGGGTGTCCAGATATAGAGTGAGTTCGAGGACAACGAAGTCAACTGCTTGTAACTCTTCCAAAATCTCGTAATAATGGGCAGGAAGCTGCTTCATGTTTTATTCTCCCTTCATTTTTTCATAGGGGCTGTAATAGGGATCATAAAATACTTTCCATAAAGTCCCCTTATGCAAAGCTTCTTTAGGTGAAAACTGCTCCAGGTTCGGTGGCTGGAACCCCAGAAAGAGGTTAGGAGGTGTAGAGTAAACCTTTGTTGTTATAGGCTTACATGGATCGAACGGGCTCACATACGGGTGCCAGCTTCTGTAAAATTCATGCACAAATATCCCTCCTGTTTAGAAAATCCTTCGTAACAAAGATATGTATGAATGCAAAAGAACATGTTAATAATTTTGCCTGATGAAAGAAGGTATATGACTTTTAAATGTTGAATACATACATCATACATATTAATAAAGAGGTGGTTCAATTGTTCGTAAAAAATGCAATGATTCCAAAGCACAAATGCTATGTTGTCAATGAAAATGATTCAATCGAAAAAACATTGGAAGTACTGGAACACCACAAAATCGATGGACTGCCGGTATTATCAAATGATAGATATGAAGGTGTCGTCACCCGCTACAATATTTATCAGAGCTATTTTTTATCAGGTATGGAAAGGGAGAAGTTCCTTAAAGAAACAAGAGCGAAGGATATTGCCATTCATCAAGATAAGTTCTTGATAGAGAGTAATGTATTTGAAGATACGTTAGTCGAACTGCAGGATTTTCCCATTTTATCTGTCATAGATGAGAGTAAGAAATTTCTTGGCTTGATCACACGTTATGATGTGCTCGATCAATTCAAGAGCGCATTCGGAATGGAGCGCAAAGGAGTGAGAATTGCCTTTACATCCGTTGAAACAGAAGGCAGAATCGCCAGGTTGGGAGATATCATCCAGCAATATTCAGAGTCGGTCATTTCTCTCGTTACCTTTGACGCCACAGATAAACTCTTAAGAAGAATTGTCCTTAAAATAGAAAAGAAAGATAATATTGATAAATTCATCAATAAATTGGAGAAATCAGGCTTCAGAATCTTAGACATCCAAGAAGAGGAATAATCGCTCATAAAAATAGGCTGTATGAAAAAAAATCCTTCTCATATGATTTATGGGAGGGATTTTTTTGATGCATTACGCTGTCAGGCTGATAGGTACATTTCTATTAGGTTATTTATTTATTAAATGGTTCCCGGATATTGAAGCGCATCAAGCATCGGATGTAATTGTGGAGCTGGTCTTGCATCCGGTTGAATTTTTTGCGGCATCGATCGTGTTTATTTTCGGATTGATCGTTCAAGGGAATTTATTGAAGTTCGAATTCTACTATGTGCTACGGTTATTCAAGGGGAACATACATAAGGAACTGTTGATTGTCCCCATTCATGCAAGCATGATTTATGGACTGACGGTATTTGGTATGTGGGAAACCTTGTTTTTTTCCTTCTTAGCGGTCTTTTATGGTATTATTTCTTTAGATTTGAGTCGGCAAGGAGGCCATCATGCTTGAATTTATAAGTGTTTTATTGATAGGGGGAGGGGCTCTTCTCCTTATTATGTTTAATGAAGCCCACAAGAATAAAGTAAAGACACATTTGTTTACATTTTCTCATTTCCCTAAGGGTGTTACTTTGACGATTTTTTTTATATCCGACATACATAAACGCAAGCTTTCACCTGAAATTATTGAACAAGTCCGGAAAAAAGCCGATATTGTTGTCATAGGCGGTGACTTAACGGAAAAAGCAGTTCCGCTGTCCAGAGTGGGAGAGAATCTGGAAAAGCTTTCGGTCATTGGGTCTGTATATTTTATATGGGGTAATAATGATTATGAAGTGGATACAGGAGAATTAAAGAAGCTATTTGTAAAAAAAGGGGTTCACGAGATTGTAAATGATTCAGTCAGTCTTGAATTAGACGGTTTAGTCGTTAATTTGATCGGTGTAGATGATGCAAGCACTCAGAGGGCTGTACTGCCGCAGGCGCTTTCCAAAGCAGATCCCTTTGGTTTTAATATCCTATTAAGTCACGATCCAAGGCTGGTAAAACAGGTGAGAGCAGAGGATGGAATCGACCTGATGTTAAGCGGGCATACCCATGGAGGTCAAATAAGGATATTTGGGTGGGGCCTCTACAAGAAAG
Organism: Bacillus haikouensis; assembly: GCF_013179555.1. Lineage (GTDB taxonomy): Bacteria > Bacillota > Bacilli > Bacillales > Bacillaceae_B > Rossellomorea > Rossellomorea haikouensis_A. Next base: position 11,433 of record NZ_JABMCR010000026.1, on the reverse strand, counting down.
GAAAAGTAGAGGAACTTCCTCAGACCACTATACTGGTCAGCAATGGATATGGAACGACAGCCATCCCGCTCAGATTAGGTGCACCAGCAGAAACCCATCTTGTCACGTTAAAGCGGGATACTGAGTGAACAAAGCTTATTCATAGCCTATACAAGTTTTACACTCAGGGGAATCTACTCTATAATTTAAAACAGCATATGGACAAGGTGACCATGGGGGATTTTTATGAATGATCAAAATAAGAACGGTAAATACAATATAAAAGCAGTTTCAACAATTCTGGGGATACAGCCCGGGACCCTGAGGGCATGGGAGAGACGATATAATTTCATTGCACCCGTCAGGAATGATTCAGGGCACAGGCTTTACACGGAAAAGCACCTGAATATTTTGAAATGGCTCGTTTCGAAAGTGAAACAGGGATTCACCATCAGCCAGGCGGTTTCGTTATTGGACAAACAGGAACTGGAAGAAAATGATGTCACCGAGAGCCGGGATCTGGATAGAACCCAACGTATAACTGATGAACTTCTTAAAGCTTTGCTCGGTTTCAATGAATCCAAAGCACACGAGCTGATCAATAAGTCATTCTCCATATATACAATAGATAAAGTGGTAATCGATATTCTCGGAAGATTACTTATGCAGATAGGCGATCTGTGGGAAAGGGACAAAATTACCACTGCCCATGAACATTTTGCAAGTTCCATTCTTCGTTCCCGTATCGGAAGCATCATGCATTCTTTCCCTCACAACGGAATTCTTCCTAAAGTAGTGGCTGTTTGCGGACCCGGGGAATGGCATGAGTTAGGATTGTTGATCTTTACATTGTTTGTACGCAGAAAAGGTTTCGAGGTCATCTACCTTGGGTCAAGCATCAAGGAAAACGATATCGATGTTGTATTGGAGGAAGTGAATCCAAAATTCCTGTTCTTCTCATGTACAATGAAGGAAAATCTCAGCAGTTTATTAACACTTGTTTCTTGCCTGAGGGAGAAGCATGAAGATTTGGAGATTGGAATGGGAGGATTTGCAATCGATCATTTACCTAGGGATAGAAAAGAAGAGTTCGAGGAGCATATCGTAGGAAAGACCAATGTTGAATGGGAAGAGTGGTTAAAAAGTAAATTATAATTTGTCTATGCACTGTTTTGTACCCCCTACATAGTATGGTGGTAAGTCGTCACACTCATAGGGGGCACGCAAATGAGACTAGAGCGAATTTCCGATAACAAAATAAAGTTTTCCATTAGTGTAGAAGAGCTCGAGCAAAAAGGCTTGTTTGAGCAGGAACAGTGGAAAGATTCATTAATGTGGCATGATCTGTTTGAAGATATGCTTGATGAAATACAAGGAAAGTTCGGCATTGATGCACAGATGGAGATCACAGTAGAAATCGAATCATTCGATGAACAGGAAATTTGTATGATCCTGACGTTAGAACTGGACGATGAGGACTATTCGGATGTTGAAAGCAGTATCGAACTCTTCCATCCCATCATAGATAAAGATCTATTGTTTTACTTCAATGATTTAGAAGGGATCATCGATGTTCTGAACAGGCTTAATCATACAGATAAATTTAAGCCTGCCTCCCTTGAAGTCAGCTTTTTTCACTATGAGGATAAGTATTACCTGCTTTTTGAGAATATACCGGGAAACCAGCATTACCTGGTAAAGTCAATTGTGCTTGAATATGGTACGTTATCTAATCAAACAAAATACATGATGCTCGAATATGGTCACGCAATAATTCTTAAGAATGCAATGCAAAAAATGAAACAATATTTTTGATTATGTCCCTTTGCTTATCACCTTTTAGGTTCTGCATACCTAAAGGTGTTTTTATTATATCTTTGCGTTTCAAGCGGAAAAATGAGGGAATGAACAGGAATGAAGGAAGAACTGTTTTCTGAAAATGACAGCGTTTTCACTAAAGTTGCTGATTTTTGGTTTTCTATCTTTGCAAGAGGAAATCAAACGTGTATACTATGTCATGAAAGCGGACAAGGGTCCGTTAAACAGTGAAAGATTCTGGGAGGTTTACATACATGGTAGCCGAGAAGAAGGAAGAAAATCACCAAACATCTGAAAAAAATGATGTACTGAAATCAACGCAAACGGTTATTCATCTTGCACTAGATAAATTAGGTTATCCGGAGGAAGTATATGAACTATTAAAAGAACCTGTAAGAATGCTGACGGTAAAAATACCTGTAAGGATGGACGATGGTAAAGTAAAGGTATTCACCGGATACCGCGCCCAGCATAATGACGCCGTTGGTCCAACGAAAGGAGGTATCCGTTTCCATCCGAATGTTACGGAGAAAGAAGTGAAAGCCCTTTCGATCTGGATGAGTTTGAAATGCGGGATTGTCGATCTTCCTTACGGTGGAGGGAAAGGAGGAATCATCTGTGATCCCCGTGACATGTCGTTCAGAGAACTGGAACGCCTGAGCAGGGGATATGTCAGAGCGATCAGCCAGATTGTCGGTCCATCAAAGGACATACCAGCCCCGGATGTTTTCACTAATTCACAGATCATGGCCTGGATGATGGATGAATACAGCAGGATAGATGAATACAACTCTCCGGGATTCATTACAGGTAAGCCGCTAGTACTTGGCGGCTCACATGGAAGGGAGACGGCTACAGCAAAAGGTGTAACGATTTGCATCCATGAAGCTGCTAAGAAAAAAGGTATCAAGCTTGAAGGAGCCCGGGTCGTTGTCCAGGGGTTTGGTAATGCGGGAAGCTTTCTTGCGAAATTCATGCATGATGCAGGTGCCAAGGTCATTGGTATCTCAGATGCGTATGGCGGTCTGCATGATGAAGACGGATTGGATATCGATTACCTTTTGGACCGGAGAGACAGCTTCGGTACAGTAACAAAGTTATTCAATAATACTATCACAAATCAGGAATTGCTTGAACTTGATTGTGATATACTGGTTCCTGCTGCGATCGAGAATCAAATCACTGAAAATAATGCACATAACATCAGGGCAAGCATTGTTGTGGAAGCAGCCAACGGGCCAACTACTCTGGATGCGACGAAGATTCTGACTGAAAGAGGAATCTTGCTCGTTCCCGATGTCCTTGCCTCCTCGGGGGGAGTCACGGTCTCGTACTTTGAATGGGTGCAAAACAACCAGGGTTATTATTGGACTGAAGAAGAAGTGGAAGAAAAACTTGAGAAGATCCTGGTCAATTCCTTTAACAATGTGTATGAAGCCTCTCAGACCAGGCGGGTGGATATGAGACTTGCCGCGTACATGGTCGGTGTAAGAAAAATGGCCGAAGCATGCCGCTTCAGAGGCTGGGTTTAAGATCAACGAAAGAAAAAAGGGTGGGGTCCCCCCATCCTTTTTTTAATGCTATTACAAAATGGTTTGTAGGAGATCGGTTTAAGATTCCTTTGTCTGAAGGCAAATCAGGAATTAAACAGTTGCTTTGACCAATGAATGAATTTATTCCATAATAATCAAAGGAGAATGTTTCTCTCACTAGAAAACGAATACTATTTATAAATGATATATAGCAATATGAAGGAGTGCCTGAAGTTGAGAAATGAAGCATGCATCATCGTAGGCGGGGGGCCATGTGGTTTATCCGCTGCGATTCACCTTAAAGAAATGGGGATCGAACCTTTAGTCATCGAAAAAGGTAATATAGTAAACGCGATATACAATTATCCTACACATCAAACCTTCTTCTCTTCAAGTGAAAAGTTGGAGATCGGCAATGTTCCGTTTGTAATCGAAGAACATAAACCCCGCCGCAACCAAGCCCTTGTTTATTATCGGGAAGTGGCAAAGCGGAAAGATGTCAGGATCAATCGCTTTGAAATGGTGACCAAAGTCGAGAAACAAGAAGAAGCATTTATTATCTCCACCAACAGGGAAACATACTTGGCGGAGCACGTCATCATTGCGACAGGATACTATGATAACCCGAATTATATGGGAATACCAGGGGAAGACAAGGAGAAAGTCCATCATTACTTTAAGGAAGCCCACCCTTTCTTTGATACAGATGTCGTCGTTATCGGCGGGAAGAATTCAGCAGTGGATGCTGCATTGGAATTGAATAAAGCAGGAGCTAGAGTAACTGTGCTTTACAGAGGGAGTGAATACTCCAAAAGTGTGAAGCCTTGGATCCTGCCGAATTTCGATGCACTAGTCCGCAATGGCGAAGTTCAGATGGTATTCAATGCTCATCTTGAAGAGATCAAGGATGAAACAGTACGGTATGTGACAGAAGGTGAACAAAAGGAAATAAAGAATGATTTTGTGTTTGCCATGACAGGATATCATCCAGATCATAGTTTTCTTACCAAAATTGGAATAAATATCGACGAAGAAACCGGCAGACCGTCATTCAATCCTGATACGATGGAAACAAATGTGGAAGGGATATTTGTAGCTGGAGTGATTGCTGCAGGGAATAATGCAAACGAAATTTTTATTGAAAACGGCCGGCATCATGGCGAAGTGATTGCGAAATCAATCCTGGATAAAAGAAAGTAAGAGAGAGCCCGCAAGCGGGCTCCTTTGATGTGTCCTATTTTTTAAATATATTTTCAAGCTCTTGAAAGTTCGTCGTTTGAGACAAGGCTACCATTAATTTGATGCGTGCTTTCTGACCGTTCAAGCCGTTAGAGAAAATGACCCCTTTTTCTTTTAATTGTTTTCCTCCGCCTGTGTATCCATATACATCCTGAGCGATTCCATTAAAACATCTGGATACGAGAACGACAGGTATGTTATGATCCAAAAGCCCGCTGACACCCGGCACAGCTTCCGGAGGGAGATTTCCCTGACCCAGCGCTTCAATGACAATTCCATCATATTTAAGTTCTTTGATCGCGTACAATAAACTTGAATCCATTCCCGCATATGCTTTAATGAGTGTTACCCGTTTCGTCACATCACATACTTTGTAACTTTCCGATGATGTCGGCTGATGGTGATAAAGTATTCCTCGTTTCGTCACAATTCCAATCGGTCCATATTGAGGACTCTGGAAGGTCGATACATTACTTGTATGAGTTTTTGTTACATTTTTCGCTGAATGGATTTCATCATTCAATACAACCAGTACTCCTTTATTTTTTGATTGAGATTCAGCTGCTACCCTCACCGAAGAAATCAGATTATAAAGTCCATCTGCTCCAATTTCATTACTTGACCTCATGGCCCCGGTCACGACAATTGAAACAGGAAGAGTAATTGTCAGGTCCAGAAAATAAGCTGTCTCCTCCAGGGTATCCGTTCCATGAGTGATGACAACACCGTCAAATGGACGGTTATCATACTCTTCTTCTATCAGACGCTTGATTCTATGCATATGTTCAGTCGTGATATGGGGTGAAGGAAGGTGAAATGCTTCAATGACTTGAACATCCGCTAAGCTTGAAACCATTGATGTTTGTACGGATAGGGGGTTTTCTTTCCCGGGTGTTACTGATCCCGTATCCTTGTCCTCCATCATTGAGATGGTTCCGCCGGTATGTATGACCAGTACGTTTTTTTTCATTGCATCATTCCTCCTGTGATTTTCTTATTTTCAATACTACTTTATCATGATACGATTAAGAAAACTGAAAGAAAAGAGGACTTTTATATGCTGGTGATATTATCAGCGGGTATAGCACCAGGATTAGCTCTGTTGAGCTATTTTTATTTACGCGATGAATATGAAGCTGAACCGATTGCACTAGTCTTTAAAACCTTTATATACGGTGTCTTGATTACCTTTCCAATCATGTTTCTTCAATATGTATTGAAAGTAGAGGGAATTGTCACTTCTAACTGGTTGAATGCATATGTTTCATCGGGATTATTAGAAGAATTTTTCAAGTGGTTCATTCTTATGGTCGCCATATTTCAGCATTACCATTTTAATGATCCATATGATGGCATTATATACGGGGCGAGTGTTTCTCTTGGGTTTGCCACAGTTGAAAATATATTATTCCTTGTTTCCAATGGAGTGGAGTATGCGTTTGGAAGAGCATTGATGCCGGTATCAAGTCATGCATTGTTCGGTGTATTGATGGGATATTACCTCGGTAAAGCAAAGTTTTCCATTCGGGATCAGCGGCATAAGTGGCTGCTCATATCCGTGGTGATTCCGCTCGTTTTACATGGAACGTATAATTATATTTTTTTATCAGAGAAGAATTGGATTTACTACATGGTACCATTCATGCTTTTCTTATGGTGGCTGGGATTGAAGAAAGTCAAACATGCCCACCGCATGACTGCTAATAAGTACTCTGCTGCGGAGTTGAAGAAAGAGGTTCTGTAGATAAAGCGGTTCAATAAAAAGCCGTCCTGTTATGGGACGGCTTTTTAAGGTGGGTAAAATATTATTTGTAAGCAGCTGCCAAGTCCGTTTTGGGAGCTTCTTTTCGTTTTACTTCATCAATTTTATTCACAAACATTTGGAATACCTTTCTCTTTTCGTCCAGCTCTCTTATGTACTCTTTTAGTTCGCTATATTTTTCCTCAAACGGTTTATGATACATTTCACGGATATTTTCAATGATTTCCTCATTAACAGTGGACTGTATCACCTGTTTCGTGATCCCGTACTTATAAGAATATACTTTCAGTTCCTTTTTAACTTCATCATAATCAGTATTGATCTGATCTAATACCTCTGAAATGTCTTCTTTCCATTCATCCAATGATTTTGCTAAATAATCTTCCATGATTGTCTCCCCTTTATAAAAGACTAGATTGGCCTTCCTATCATTATAACGAAGGTTGTTTACATCCCTTTTTCTTAAACATTACATTGTCTTATCAATGCTTGGCCAGTACTCTAAGTTGGTTCTGTAACGTGTTATCGATCCTTGCAGGACTTCGCTTTCCGCGGCTGACCCGTGAGAATCCCCGGTCGTCTCGGATTTCATATTGAATTTTAATAATGTGGATGGTCTGTAAATTTGGTGATTTTTATTTATCAACTTGTATAAAATGGGTGTCTCTACAAAAACTAGGGTTAATGTTAACTGAAGATATGGAGGTTAAAGCATTATGAATAGTCGCATCAAATGGTTTTGTACATCCGTTGTCATGGTGCTTGTTTGTTCCTTTATGATGATCTCATCAGAAGGCGATAAGGCAGACGCTTTTACCAACCAAGTCATTCAACATGGAGCCACTGGTGAAGACGTGATCGAACTTCAATCGAGGCTGCAGTATATTGGCTACTACAACGGGAAATTAGATGGTGTTTTTGGCTGGGGGACCTATTGGGCTTTAAGGAACTTCCAGTATGAGTTCGGACTGCCGATTGATGGTATGGCCGGAGCAGAGACAAAAGAAAAATTAGTGAAAGCATCGAAGTATAATGAACAATTTGTTAAAGAGCAGATTAAAAAAGGCAATAAATTCAGCCATTATGGGGGAACAGATCTGAGTCAGCAGAAAGGAACAGGCGGCGGAGGTGGACAACCGGCAGATCAAAACAAACCTGCCCCCCAGAAGCCGACAGCTGCGAACACGCCAAATGGGTATTCACAAAATGATATCCAAATCATGGCAAATGCCGTTTACGGGGAAGCAAGGGGAGAACCTTATGAAGGCCAGGTAGCTGTTGCGGCCGTCATTCTGAATCGAATCGATAGTCCTTCGTTTCCTAACACTGCAGCAGGAGTGATCTTCGAACCGGGAGCATTCACAGCAGTTGCTGATGGGCAGATTTATCTGACTCCGAATGATAAAGCAAGAGAAGCCGTACTTGATGCGATCAACGGCTGGGATCCATCGTCAAATGCGCTGTACTATTTCAATCCGGTAACGGCTACAAGTGATTGGATCTGGTCCAGACCACAAATTAAACAGATCGGGAAACATATATTCTGTAACTAAAGAGGTGAAGGAAATTGGTACGTACTATAGTAATAGCTGTACTCGTGATCGGAGTCGCCGGAACGGCATTTTGGGGCTACCAGGAACATCAGGAGAAGAATGCGATCCTGATTAACGCAGAGAACAACTATCAGCGGGCATTTCATGAGTTGACTTATCAAATGGATATTCTTCACGATAAAATAGGTACAACCCTTGCGATGAATTCAAAGCGTTCATTATCACCTGCGCTAGCGGATGTTTGGCGTCTTACTTCACAGGCACACAGTGATGTCGGTCAATTGCCGTTAACATTGCTCCCATTCAACAAAACAGAAGAATTTCTGAGTAATATTGGAGATTTCAGTTATCGTGTCGCAGTAAGGGATCTGGACGATAAGCCTTTGACAGATAAAGAATACAAATCACTCGAAACACTTTATAAGCAAAGCGCGGATATCCAAAAGGAATTAAGAAAGGTCCAGCATTTGGTCATCAAGAATAATCTTCGCTGGATGGATGTAGAAATGGCGCTGGCTTCCGGTAAGGAGAATGCTGATAACACAATTATAGACGGTTTTAAAACAGTGGAGAAAAACGTCACTGGTTATGACGAAGCGAGTTTCGGATCTACAACCTTTGTCAATAGCCAAAAAAGAGATGAGAATTTCAAGAAACTGAAGGGCGAACAGATTTCTAAGAAAGATGCTGTCGCGCTATTGAGAAAATATTCAGGAATAGATAAATCGAAGGATGCCAAAGTGGCGAGCAGCGGCAAGGGCTCCGAATTCAAATTTTATAGTGTTTCCATTGGAAATGGCAATACTGAAGCTAGTATGGATGTCACTCAAAAAGGCGGTTATCCAATATGGTATATCAATAACCGCGAAGTGAAAGATAGTAAAATAAGTTTAAACAAAGCTGCAGAAAAAGCAACAAAGTTCCTTAAAGAAAATAAATTTGAGAAACTGGAGTTATTCGAAAGTGTCCAATACGATAAAATGGGTATATTCACGTATGTGACCGTGCTGGACGGTGTGAGAATCTACCCTGATGCGATCAAAATCAAAGTCGCACTTGATAACGGTCAAATCATAGGGTTTGCTGCAGAAGATTATCTAAGAAATAACCATGATCGTGAAATAGCAGAACCAGGCATAGCTTTAGAAGATGCGAAAAAAGAAACGAACACGAATCTGAAAGTGATGGAAGAAAGATTGGCGGTCATAGTAAATGATCTGAATGAAGAAGTCCTTTGCTATGAATTCTTGGGAATGCTCGGAAATGACACCTATAGAATCTTTATCAATGCTAATACAGGTGAAGAAGAAAAAGTTGAAAAACTGAAAAATGCAGAACCGATCTATGAAGAAGTCGTATAAACTAAGAAAAGACGATATCTGTTTACAGGATATCGTCTTTTTCTTATTCATTGGAAATGACGTCTGGTATTCCTGGATAATACATGATAATTAGTAAAAAAAGTATGGAAAGGAAAGATTTTACGTGACATAATATAGATACATATTATCAGATGCGGGAAAGTGAGAGTAATTTACAATGATAAAAGCCGGAACAACAATGCAACTCGAACCTATACATAGCGATAAAATAGAAAAATATCGATGCCGGATTGTGGAAATCGGAAAAGACGGTATATATATTGATTATCCAATACATACGAAAACGGGAAAAACCGTTTTTTTGATTAATGGAACAAAGCTTAAAGCCAGCTTTATTTATAATGAACAAACCGTCCTGATGTTTGAGACTGAAGTCCTAAGCAGGAAAATAGCCAAGATCCCCATGATCCATATTCACTATCCGGGAGAGGAAGAACTGGTTAAAATACAAAGAAGACAATTTGTTCGCGTGGATGCGAATGCGGATATATCGATATTATTCAATGACCGTTATCATCCCACTGTCACAGAAGATATCAGTGCAGGCGGATGTGCAGTGCTGGTGAAAAAAGGAATGGAAATCGATCGGGGCGCCCGGATCACTGTGATAATAGTGCTTGCGATGCAAACAGGTGATTGTCACTATCTTGAAATAGAAGGAAGTATCGTTCGGGTATGGGAAAAGAATAATAAGAAGATTGCGAGTATCCAATTCCTGAACTTGTCGGAAACCCAGCGTCAACTTATCATGCGATTTTGCTTCGAAAGACAATTGGAATTGAGAAAAAAAGGGCTGCTTGAATAAAATTCCTCCATTTACACATACTTTTTCTTAAAGATAGGAAAAGGATGATACCTATGAAAGCATTGGAACGGATCCTGATAAAACTCGCCATTGTCCATTTTATATTACTACTGACTGTGCAATTTGTTTTTCATGAGCTTAATATCCTTCCTGAACTTCATAAGATCGTGTTTTATGAAGGAGTGGAAAAGATGGAATATAGTGAAATAGTGGAAACCATATCAGGGAATCGAAGCAGGTGAAATCAGCCTGCTGTTTTTTATTATAAGTGTGTTATATCTTGTTCTAAATAAATATGATAGTGGGTTTGAGATAAAGTTCTTACTAAGTTTCCCTGTTTTTATGGTAGAATAGGGTAGAAATTATAAGGAAGTTAAGTAGGTGGATGTTTTGATGAAATTGAGAATTGCCATTGACGGACCTGCAGCCGCAGGTAAGAGTACCGTCGCTAAAATTGTAGCTGGGAAATTATCCTATCTTTATATCGATACAGGAGCAATGTACCGGTCTCTGACATATAAAGCACTGAAGTCAGGTGTGGATCTACACAATGAAACAGAACTGACAATGCTGTTGAAAGCGACAAAGATTGAATTGGAACCTTCTGAAAACGGCCAGCTGGTTTTTCTGGATGGTGTGAATGTAACCGATGCAATCCGTCAATCAGAAGTAACAAATTCTGTGTCCCATGCAGCCATCCATTCACAAGTCAGAGAGGAAATGGTGAAAAGACAGCAGGGGCTTGCCCGTGAAGGTGGAGTGGTGATGGATGGAAGAGACATCGGCACGCACGTCATACCGGATGCAGAGGTCAAGGTCTTCTTATTGGCCAGTGTTGAAGAAAGGGCTCAAAGAAGACACCAAGAAAATGTATCAAAAGGATTTCCTTCTGATTTGGAAAAATTAAAAGAAGAAATCGCACTCAGAGATAAAATCGACTCAGAACGTGAAGTTGCGCCTTTGAAAAAAGCAGGTGATGCCACTGAGATTGATACGACTTCACTCACCATACTGGAAGTCGTTGACCGCATAATGTCTCTTGTGGAAAGGAAAGGTTAATATGAATTTATATTCATTTGCCAGAGGGTTAGTAAATTCCATTCTTTCTCCGCTTTACCGCATTGAAGTTACGGGACTGGAGCATTTCCCTAAAGAAGGCGGAGTGCTGCTGTGTGCAAATCACATCGACAACCTTGACCCTCCGGTAGTGGGTATTACTGCACCAAGACCAGTTTCGTTCATGGCGAAAGAGGAATTGTTCAGGGTACCGATACTCGGAAAGATTCTGCCGGGGGTCCATGCTTTTCCTGTTAAACGCGGCATGAGTGATCGTGAAGCTCTTCGAAAAGGGTTGAAGGTTTTG
>NZ_JABMCR010000259.1 GCF_013179555.1 Bacillus haikouensis | reverse complement strand
TGGAACGTGAACATCGTAATGACCGGAGGATACTAGCGAAGTCGCGTCCCTGATCCGCTGTATTCTTTTCACATGGAGCTTGGACAAGAACAAGCTGATCAACAATGCAATTGCAAGTGCAAGAAGGACGATGTACAGAAGATATTGATTGATTTCGCTCAGCATTTCCCTGGTGCCGCTGATCGGGGAAATCAGGATCAGGCCGCCAGCCAGTTGATCATTGATGATCCGCGGCATGATCACAAGCGATACAGCCTGGTCAAAACGTCCGAAATCTTTTTTCAGCGGAACGGTTTCACCGTGTTCGATTTTTTGCCACTCGTCTTTTGAAAGCTCAATCCGCGGGTACACTCCGCCCCGTGAAAAGGATACCTCCCCTTGCCGGTTGAACGTAATCAAATCGATGTTCCGTGCCTGAAGCAGATTGCTGTATTCCTCCAGATAGAGCGGCCTTCTGGGACTCGGACGCTCGAGGTCTGATAAAATTTTATCCCCATACGACCGTAATTCCGTGACCTTATTTTCGTAGACAAGATTCTCGACATAATGGGAAAACAGGGTGCCCAGGATCAGGAAGGCGATGATGAGTACGGTTGTATGGCTGAGAAGCAGCTGGTAAAGATATCTAAATTTCATCTCCGGCCGCCGTCTCATCGAATTTATATCCTACTCCCCAGACCGTATGCAGGTATGGCTTTTCTTTGCTGGCGATTTTATTGCGGAGCCGTTTGATATGAACATCGACTGTCCGCTCATCGCCGTAGAAATCATACCCCCATACGCGTTCGAGAAGCTGTTCCCTCGAGAACACCTGACGCGGATGACGTGAAAGGTAATAGAGCAATTCAAATTCTTTTGGTGTCAGATTGGTAAGCGGAACGCCTTTCAGAAGAACTTCTCGGGTTTCCTTACTGATGTTGAAATCTTCCGTGGAAACATCCTGATTTCCGGAAGCACTGTTTTTCTCCCCTTGATACCGGCGTGTAACTGCACGTATCCTGGCCATCAGGGCAAGCGGCGAGAATGGCTTGGTTACATAATCGTCGGCACCGAGTTCCAGTCCGAGAACCTGATCGGATTCACTGTCTTTCGCCGTCAGCATGATGACAGGGATCTGCGACTTTTCCTCCCTGATTTTCCTGCATATGGTGACGCCGTCCATCCCCGGCAGCATCCAGTCAAGGATGACAAGATCCCACTCACCCTCTCTATAACGCCGGTACCCTTCTGCCCCGTCGTGAACAAACTCTCCTTGAATACCTTCTTTTATAAAAAACATCTCCAGCATGGAAGTAACACTTTCGTTGTCTTCTACTACCAGCACGTTCATCGACATCATCCCTTTCCCAAAATCGCTTTACCTAAATTATAGTCATTGTTTCCGGTGGATTCTACTTCACACTATCTAAATTATAGTTGTTATCACCAATCGATTCTATTATTTCCCCGTAACGAAAAACCCCCGCGGCTTGGCGGGGATTTCCTGACAGGGTTGAACTATAATGTGTCACTTTGCGATTCTGCGGACGGCTGATCACTCTGCTCTGCGTCAGGCGAAGATTGTTGAGGTCCTTTCCCATGCCCTGGACCGTGATGGTCCTTACCGCCCATGCGGAAAAAGAAGCCCTCTTCCTTATTGAAAGGGAAGATATCAAGTTCTTTTGCTTCACCGGCATGATCGGTCATGATTTCTTCCATCAGTTCTTTTGTCGTTTTGCCTTCTGTGTCAATGCTCAGCTCTTTGGCGGCTTTTAAAATGGAAGCTTCGAAAACCTCCTGTTTCAATTCCCGATGATCTTTGCCTTCTGCCTCAATTCCAAGATCCTGTGCCTGCTGCGTCAATGCTGCTTCTCTGACTTCCTCTGCAAGAGTTTCAAGATCCTTGCCTTCCGTTTCCACTCCAAGTTCTTTCGCTTTCTGCTTAACCAGTGCTTCCCTTATCTCTTGGGACAGCTGCTCATGGTCTTTTCCATCTGTTGAAATCCCAAGTTCTTTTGCTTTTTTGGAAAGCTCGGCTCCACGGATTTCCTCCATGACTGTACGATGATCTTTGCCTTCCGTTTCCACCCCTAATTCCTTCGCTCTTTTTTCAAGTTCGGCATCTTTAATCTCTTTGGCCAGTTCGCGTGAATCCTTATCGGTGCTGTCGATGCCAAGTTCTTCTGCCTTTTCCTTCAACTGTTCTTCATCCAGATGGAACTTTCCGGGTCCACCCCCGCGATGGCCGTCAAATACTAACTCAGTCCCCTTCTCGACAACCGCTGATTCGCTTGTATTCGCTGCCTCCTCCTCAGCAGCAAAGGCCGGGAGAGCACCCAGGATCCCGACAGATAATGCACCTGTCAGTACATACGTTAATGTTCTTTTCTTCTTCATTTTTTTGCCTCCTTTTTTGTAGATGCAGCAATCGAATCATGTATGTATCTGACGTGAAGTCGGGATTCAATCCACTGCAATGTCATTTTCCCCAGAAGTTATTGCGAATGTATGAACAAACCGTTGCCGGTTCATTAACTTTTCAATGAATTTTCGATTTTGTACTCCTCTTTCTGTTCTTCCAGCCACGTCCCATACTCCGTTTGAAGAGCCTGATCAAACAGAATATCCTTTACTTCCTCTTTATGATCTTCAAGAACCGCTTCTTTCGCTGCTTTTTTGTCCGTTACATTGATGATATGGTAACCAAACTCCGTCTTGACAGGCTCACTGATTTCCCCTGCCTTCATGGCAAACGCCTTCTCATCAAATTCGGCCACCATTTCACCTTTTGCAAAAAAGCCCAGTTCCCCTCCTGATTCGGCATTGGAAGTATCAGTAGAATATTCTTTGGCAAGCTCAGCGAAATCTCCCCCGTCAGCAAGCTTGTCCTTCACTTCCTCAGCCGTTTCTTCATCCTCTACAAGAATATGGCTTGCTTCGACTTGCTCCGCTTGAGCGAACGAGTCTTTATTCGCTTCAAAGTATTCTTTTATCTGATCATCCGAAATGGAAATTCTGTCCTTCAGCAGCTTTTCCGTCAATAAATACGTTTTGATATTCTCTTTCACACTATCAAGACTGGCTCCGCTCGATGCCAATGCCTCATTGAATGCCTCTTCATCACCATAGGAATCTTGAATTGTCTGCAGCTCCTCATCCATCTCACTTTCCTTGACTGTGATCTCTTCCTCCTCACTCTCAAGCTCCACAATCTTTTCGGCAATCAGTGTATCCAGTGCAGCTTCACCATACTGATCAACAAGCGTCGTATACAAATCCTCTTTACTAATCGACTTGCTCCCCACCTTCGCCACCACATCTTCCTTCGAAAACCCAAACACAGCCAGCATCGTGCCGATGACGACAACGCCTCCCAACACACTCCATAACGTAATCGAACGCTTCTTTTTATCCACTTACCCGATCTCCTTTATATTCATTTTTATTTTTTGGTGCCTGGCACAATTCATCCGATTTGTGCCTGGTACAATTCATCCGGTTTGTGCCTGGTACAATTCATCCGGTTTGTGCCTGGCACAATTCATCCGGTTTGTGCCTGGCACAATTCACTCGATTTGTGCCTGGTACAATTCACTCGGTTTGTGCCTGGCACAATTCACCCGATTTGTGCCTGGCACAATTCACTCGATTTGTGCCTGGTACAATTCATCCGGTTTGTGCCTGGTACAATTCATCCGGTTTGTGCCTGGCACAATTCATCCGGTTTGTGCCTGGCACAATTCACTCGATTTGTGCCTGGTACAATTCACTCGGTTTGTGCCTGGCACAATTCACTCGATTTGTGCCTGGCACAATTCACTCGATTTGTGCCTGGCACAATTCACTCGATTTGTGCCTGGCACAATTCACTCGGTTTGTGCCTGGCACAATTCACTCGATTTGTGCCTGGCACAATCGACCCGATTTGTGCCTGGCACAATCCACATCATTCACACCAGACACGGTCCGGCAGCAAAAATACTAATTAATCATCGAATTACTAGTCAAAGTCAGGCTGATTGCCATCTCTTCAGCTCCCCGGAAAATGGTCAGGTCGACCTTATCTCCTACTTTCAGGTCAGCGTACAACTGTCTTCTCAAGTCGGCCGCATCCTCTACTGGCTGGCCATTAAGCTCAGTGATGACATCACCTTCTTTAATCCCGGCTTTGGCAGCCGCTGATGATTCATCAATACTGGCGACTATTACACCTTTTTCTACTTCATTAGGCAAATTCCCCAGATAGTTGCGCGGAACATCGGCAAGATTCGTCAGTCCAATTCCGATATACGGACGTTCCACTTTTCCCGTCTCGATGATTTCATTGACGATCGGCATGAAATCTTTACTTGGAATCGCAAAGCCAAGCCCTTCTACACCTGAGTTGGAGATTTTCAAGCTGTTTATTCCAATCAGTTCACCTTTTGAATTCAGCAGTGCGCCGCCGCTGTTACCAGGATTGATCGCCGCGTCAGTCTGGATGACATTCAATTCAGATTCACCTGCAGACGTCTGCACTGCAATGGTACGGTCAACAGCACTGACAATCCCTTGCGTAACGGTCCTTGATAAATCAAGGCCAAGCGGGTTCCCGATCGCGATTACCTGTTCACCTGCGCGCAAGGCACTGGAATCGCCAACTTCCAATAGGTTGTCTGCGTATTTCCCATCGATTTTCAACACGGCAAGGTCTGTCAGTGGATCAGCACCGATTAACTCTGCTTTGGTTTTTTCACCGTCATGGAGCGAAA
The DNA here is from genome assembly GCF_013179555.1 of Bacillus haikouensis. Taxonomy (GTDB): domain Bacteria; phylum Bacillota; class Bacilli; order Bacillales; family Bacillaceae_B; genus Rossellomorea; species Rossellomorea haikouensis_A. The sequence goes on along the minus strand of NZ_JABMCR010000259.1, from coordinate 969 downwards.
CCTCGATGGCAGAAGCTCCTTCGATGACATGGTTGTTTGTGATGATATAGGCACTGTCCCCCTCTTTCTTAAAGAGAACCCCTGATCCTGTGCCTGCTTGAGCATCTTGTGAAGAGCCATTGTAGCGATTATTTTGCTGCTGGTAATTCACGATTCCGACAATCGATTCAGAAGCATCTTCCACGATATTCGCTACGTCGCCCCCGGTTGAAACAGATGTGGGAGTGATCCCCGAATCAGTTGAAGTTTCTTCCTGACCAGTGCCCCCCGCCGCTTGTTCGATGCCGGGTTCGGCCAGATTCTGATAATAATCTGTCTGAGGCAATATCGTCAGAGTCAGAACCGAACCGATGATGCCCGCACCCACAGCGGATAGAAATCCTCTCCCTTTAAATGGCTTTTTCGGCTTTGCGCTTCTTTGCTTCCCTTCAATGGTAGCGGCTTCTGGTTGGTCTGTTTCTATATGCTTCATTTCTTCATTTTGATTGTTATGTTCTTGCATTTTGCTTCCTCCTCTAATTATTTTGCTCAGTTGAACTTTGCTGTTGATTTCATCTTAGAGGGAAAATATTACGAAAGTATGAACAATCTATGTACAGGGTGGGAAGTTTTTGCAGATAAAAAAGAACCGCCAAGTAAATGACGGTTCTGATATACGGCATGATTTGGTTTTGTTTATGGGTTAGCCACTGGTGCAGGGCAGTTTGTATTGTGACCAAAACGGGACATTGTACCTGTCCCCATGACCCGCCTTTGTTCATCCGGTGTCCTGTCCTCGTTAGGTGAGTTGGCACCGAACTGGAAAAAATGAGATTTTGCTGAAAAGCTCATAATAACTCATAGATTTTGTTGTGAAACTCTTATAATAATGTCCAAAACTCATAGTATGAAAAGTTGATATACGATCCAACTAATTCAAGCAAAGAATTTACCTCTGCAAACAGGATTCAAGCCACTTTCAATGATATT